>JBEIKS010000053.1:0-11671 GCA_040379625.1 Burkholderiaceae bacterium | reverse complement strand
GTTCATGACGGCGTGGCGAATAACGTCTTTGTCTTCACCCACCAGGCGCTGAATTTCATGTGAACCCAAATTGGAGGTCATGACAATCACGGTGTTTTTAAAGTCCACGGTGCGCCCCTGCCCGTCTGTCATGCGCCCGTCGTCCAGCACTTGTAACAGCACGTTAAATACATCTGGGTGGGCTTTTTCCACTTCGTCCAGCAAAATAACTGCATAAGGCTTGCGACGCACCGCTTCTGTCAGGTAGCCGCCTTCCTCGTAACCCACATACCCCGGGGGGGCGCCAATCAAACGGGCAACGCTGTGCTTCTCCATGAATTCACTCATGTCTATGCGAATTAGGTGATCTTCGGAATCGAACAAGAAACCGGCCAGCGTTTTGCACAACTCTGTTTTACCAACGCCTGTGGGCCCCAAAAACAGGAAGGAACCATACGGACGGTCCGGGTCTGACAAACCCGCCCTGGAACGGCGAATTGCGTCCGACACCAAGGTAACCGCTTCATCCTGCCCCACCACGCGGTCATGCAACACGGATTCCATGCGCAGCAATTTTTCCCGCTCACCTTGCATCATGCGTGAAACCGGAATGCCGGTGGCTCTGGAAACCACTTCTGCAATTTCTTCAGCGCCTACTTTTGTACGCAGCAGTCTGTTTTGCTTTGCAGGTTCACCGGTTTGGTCGTCTGCCGCTTTCAGACGCTGTTCCAGACCCGGCAAAGTGCCGTATTGAAGCTCAGAGACTTTTTGCCATTCCCCGGCACGCTTTAACTTTTCAATTTGGGCCCTGACTTTGTCAATTTCCTCTTTGATGGCCACGCTGCCCTGCACGGCCGCTTTTTCAGCCTTCCAGATTTCATCGAGGTCGGCGTAGGATTTCTCAAGGCGGTCAATCTCTTCCTCTATCAGGGAAAACCGTTTTTGAGAGGCTTCGTCTTTCTCTTTCTTGACCGCTTCGCGTTCAATTTTCAGTTGAATGAGACGACGGTCCAGCTTGTCCATTTCTTCAGGCTTGCTGTCAATTTCCATTTTGATGCGCGCTGCGGCTTCATCAATCAAATCAATGGCTTTGTCTGGCAAAAAGCGGTCTGTGATGTAGCGGTGCGAAAGCTCGGCGGCGGCCACAATGGCGGGGTCGGTGATGTCCACGCCGTGGTGCAGTTCATAACGTTCTTGCAAGCCACGCAAAATGGCGATGGTGCTTTCAACCGAAGGCTCGCCCACCAATACCTTTTGAAACCGACGTTCCAAAGCGGCGTCTTTTTCAATGTACTTGCGGTATTCATCCAAAGTTGTGGCGCCTATGCAGTGCAACTCGCCTCTGGCCAGTGCAGGCTTTAGCATGTTGCCGGCATCAATGGCACCCTCGGCCTTGCCCGCACCCACCATGGTGTGAAGTTCATCTATAAAAACAATGGTTTGCCCTTCATCTGCGGCAATGTCCTTGAGCACAGCCTTCAGCCGCTCTTCAAACTCGCCCCGGTATTTGGCACCGGCTAGCAGCAAGGCGATGTCCAACGTCAGCACACGTTTGCTTTTCAGGCTTTCAGGTACCTCGCCATTGACAATGCGCTGCGCCAAGCCTTCAACAATGGCGGTTTTACCGACGCCGGGTTCTCCGATGAGCACCGGATTGTTTTTCGTGCGACGCTGCAAAATTTGTATGGCGCGGCGAATTTCATCGTCGCGGCCAATCACCGGGTCCAATTTGCCGGCACGCGCCCTGTCTGTGAGGTCTATGGTGTATTTTTTCAGCGCCTCGCGCTGGCTCTCGGCCTCTGCGCTGTCCACGGATGCACCGCCACGCATGGCTTCGACTGCCGCCTCCAAGGTTTTACGGGTAAGCCCGGAGTCTCGCATCAACTTGCCTGTGGCGCCTTTTTCTTCAACGGCGACGAGCAAAAAAAGCTCGCTGGCAATGAAGTTGTCGTTGCGCGTCTGCGCCTCTTTGTCTGTCAGGTTCAACAGACCGGTGAGGTCGCGGCTGATTTGCATTTGCCCCTGATTGCCATGCACTTGCGGTGCATTTGCAATGAGTTGGGTCAGGCCATTGGTCAGGGTGTTTAAATTCGTACCGGCTTTTGCAAACAAGCCGCGGGTACTGCCATCTTGCTGCTGCAGCAAGGCTTGCAACAGGTGAAAGGGTTCTATGTAGGCGGCGTCTTTGCCCAAGGCCAGACTCTGGGCATTGGCCAGCGCTTCCTGAAATTTAGTGGTGAACTTATCCATTCGCATTGTAGGCTCCCGTGTTTCGCACTGAAATTTGTTGTAATGTAGGTAGGGACAAAGCACCGCATTTCAAGATGAGCATTCGCCCTATTTTTCAAGCGGTGCTGCACACAGAATTCAATTTTGCGCTGAGGAGGCGCACATGATCATTAAACAACTGCAACTAGGCTACTCGGCTGAAGAAGATCGCTTGCTGATCAGAATCAACTCCAACGATGGGCAGGAAATTCGCTGCTGGCTGACACGGCGCATGATATTGCGTCTGATTCCCTCTTTGAACCAGATGATGACCACGATGATCACCAGCGACCGCCCACTGGCAGAACCCGCCAAAGCCGCCATTCTGGACATGACACGCCAAGCGGCCCTTCAAAACGCCGATTTCGCAACGCCGTTTGCAGAGAAACCCGCAAACTTACCATTGGGGCCGGAACCGCTGGTGGTCTCGCAAATAGAGTTACACCCTTTGAGCGACACCCGAGGTGCAGACATCATGATGAAAATGGCCACCGTCACGGGTTACGGTTTTGAAATCCGCATGGCTGAACAGTTGCAGCACGGGTTTTTCGAGCTGATTCGCAAGTCATGTGCGCAAGCGGATTGGGGTTTCGAAATTCCCGCACAGGAAAGCTTCTTTCCCGCCGCCGGGCAACATTTGAATTAGTCCAGAAACATCTGTTGAACATCATTGAGGAAACGCAAGCCCAGGTCTGTTGCCTTGAGCACATCACCGGGCTGCAACAAGCCTTTTTGCTCTGCCTGCAAACGGCTGCGGGTGAGATCGGTGAGCGGCCGGCCGCAACGCTCCCTGTAAAACACATCGGGAACACCTTCAATGAGGCGCAAGCCGTTGAGTGCAAATTCGAACGGCAATTCTGCTGCCTTTAAAACGCGGCTTTCCAGCAAGGCATCGCCTGCCAGCGCTTTTTCAATGTAGGCCATGGGTTGGCGCACCCGAACCTCGCGGAGAATCTGCTGGGGAAACGACAACTTGGCATGGGCACCCGCCCCAATGCCCAAATAATCGCCAAATTGCCAATAGTTCAGGTTGTGTCTGCATTCATGCCCTGCTTTTGCAAACGCGGAAATTTCATAGCGCCGCAAACCGGCGGCACGGGCTTGCTCCCTCACCGCTTCCTCAACGCTGGCTTGGGTGTCGTCGTCTGGCAAGGTGGGTGGGTGCACCGCAAATGCGGTGTTGGGTTCAATGGTGAGCTGATACAAGGACAAATGAGGCGGATTAAAACTCAGCGCTGTTTCAATGTCTTGCAGGGCTTGTTCTTGCGTTTGATCTGGCAGGGCATACATCAAATCAATGTTGAAAGTCTCAAACACTTCGCCGGCCAGCGCAGCCGCTTCACGGGCCTGCGTTGCATCATGCACACGCCCAAGCCGCCGCAAATGCTGCTCGTTGAAGGTTTGCACGCCAATGGAAAGCCGGGTGACGCCGGCAGCACGAAATGCGCGGAACCGCGCTTGCTCAAACGTTCCAGGATTGGCTTCCATGGTTATTTCACCACTGGTGGGTGGGCCAAAGCGCGCAAACACGGCACACAACAGGCGGTCTATTTCCTCGGGTGGAAACAGCGAAGGCGTGCCACCGCCTATAAAAATTGACCAGAGCTTTCTGCCCCACACCTTGGGCAACTGCATGTCCAGGTCTGCAATCAGCGCATCAATGTATTGCGCAAAAGGCAGCTCCGTTTGCCCTTTCGAACCTTCGTGCGAATTGAAATCGCAGTAAGGACACTTACGTATGCACCAAGGCAAATGAATATAAAGTGCCAACGGTGGAGAGGCTGTCAGTTGCAATGACCCACGGGTAAACAACTGTATGGTGGCGTCAGACAAGTTTGTGGTCCCGCAAATTATCCATTAACTTGACCATCGCCTGTCCGCGGTGGCTGACTGCATTTTTTAAAATCGCAGGCAACTGCGCCGCACTCAAACCCAACTGCGGCAAGTAGAACAAGGGGTCGTAACCGAAGCCGCCCTCGCCGCTGGCCTGTTGCGCAATTTCGCCGTGCCAGGCACCTTGGGCAATCAGCGGGTTGGGGTCTTCTGCATGCCTGACAAACACCAGAACACAGACAAAACTTGCAGACCGGTCTTCAACCCCAGCCAGTGCTTCCAATAATTTAAGGTTGTTGGCAGCGTCTGACTTCTCACCATTTTCAAGCTGCGCATACCGCGCCGACAGCACGCCCGGCGCACCACCCAAGGCGCGGACTGTCAGCCCGGAATCGTCTGCCAATGCCGGCAGGCCGGAACAGCGGCTTGCATGGCGGGCCTTGACCAAGGCGTTTTCAATGAAGCTGTTGTAGGGTTCAGGCGCCTCGCTGATTTCGAGTTGCCCTTGGGGAATCAAGTCGATCTGCGCCTGCGCAAACAACTGTGCAAACTCTTTTAACTTGCCTGCATTGTTGCTGGCCAATACCCACTGAGTCATTGATTACCTTTCAAAGGCCCAAAACCTGCTTTTGAATTGCATTGAGTTGCGTAACACCTGAACAGGCCAACTCAAGCAAGGCGTTGAGTTCAGCATGACTGAACGGCTCGCCTTCAGCGGTGCCTTGCACTTCAACAAATGCACCGGCGTCTGTCATGACCACATTGAGGTCGGTGTCGCAATTGGAATCTTCTTCATAATTCAGATCAAGGCAAGGCTCGCCATTGACCACACCCACAGAAACCGCCGCTACAAAATGCTTGATGGGCAGTGTTTGTATCATGCCCTGCGACTGCATCCACCGCAAGGCATCCACCACGGCGACCATGGCGCCGGTGATGGCTGCGGTTCGGGTACCGCCGTCGGCCTGAATCACATCACAGTCTATTTTCAGGGTATTTTCGCCCAGTGCTTTCATATCGATGGCTGCGCGCAGCGAGCGGCCAATGAGCCGTTGAATTTCCTGGGTACGCCCAGACTGTTTTCCTTTGGCGGCTTCGCGGTCCATGCGGCTGTGGGTGGAGCGTGGCAACATGCCATACTCAGCGGTGACCCAACCTTGGCCCTGACCTTTCAAAAACCCCGGTACCTTGGCTTCTACGCTGCAGGTGCACAGCACCTTTGTATCGCCGAAGCTGACAAGCACAGAGCCTTCCGCGTGGCGGGTATAACTTCTTTCTATGGTGATGGGGCGAAGTTGGGCAGCTGTTCTGTTGTGGGAGCGGGTCATGTGAATTTGGTTCCGTGGGTTTGTATTTTGCAATTTTACGCTGTTGAGTGGGGCTTGCGTATTTTTGGTGGTTGGTGGTTGGTGAGGGGCGCTGTGGGCCGGGCCCCTCATTTCTCGGGACGGATAACTCGCTGTTTCCTCTCTCTGCTCTGACAAGCTCGACGGAAAACCCAAAGGGGTCTTTCCGTCACCGCCCAAGGGCGGCGTCGCTTGTTGCGAGGTCGTTCGGGCGAGTTTCCTGACTGTCCCGATAAATGAGGGCCCCAGCCCACAGCGCTTACACCAGGCACATTTAATCAAGCAATCACGCAGGTTCGACTACGCGCGAAAATAGCCTGCGGTCATCGATTGCGCCGCATAGTCGCTTTTTAAAAGCTCAAGGATGACGTCGCTGTGTTTTTTTGGTTGGTGGTTGTTTTTGAAACACCGTATTGGAAACAGCGAACTGACGCCCCGGAAATAATGCAGTCAAGTTCGCGCCCCTAAAAATCAGGCATTGTTCATCAGTTTGCCGATATTGCCCAAAGAGAATAAATGGCCATAGGCCAAGGCAAGACAATCAGACTTAAACAAACCCAGCACCTTGTCGTCAGCCAATTCACGCAAACGTTTTTCATTCACCATTAAAAAACCAGACACTGTTTTAGACTCAGTGCTGCCAGGCAATTGCATCTGTAAATTGGATTCTTCCAACACACCGGCGGCTTGAAGCAGTTTTGCCATTTCGCGCGTTACATCAGCGTTGCGCTGAAACTCGGCCTCGAATTGCATGATTTTTTCGAGACGCTCAGATGGCTTGCCACCCTCACCCACCAGAATATCACCGTCGGGCGCACCCAAGCCTTCAGCACTTTTATCGAAGCCCAAACTCAGTTGAGCATCAGGGTTGTTGTCGTTGCGCAATGCGATGAAAGGGTAACGGCGCACATACGCCGGAATGTAGCAACCCTCACGCCACTGCCCATCCGCATTTACAAAACGGTTTACACCATCGCCCACTCCGACCACAGCCGTTAAAACGGGCGCCTGATTTTCACCGGTTGGAATAAAGACCAAAGGATAGTGACGCGATGCGTCCGCCAACTCACCAATAAAAACAGGAATCAAGTTGGTTTGGGCCGCAAATTTAAAATTGGTCAGTGTTTTTGGAAATGTCAGCGATGCGTGAGCAGTTGAATCGAATGGAACCAGATCACGGTAAAACAGAGGCAATTCATTGGCCATGAGAGCAGCAATCCCTAAAAGTGATGCGAAGTAAAAAATCCGCTTTGTTGTTATTCAAAATGTAAACACTCCATGATTTAATCACAAGCCCAACAAAGCGCAAAGAAGCTTTGAAAAACCACGGTATTGTCTGACGAAGAACAGCGCAATGAAAACACCTGCCGCACACAAATCATGGCTATAAATGCCGCCTTGGCGCTCAGCGCATCGGTGGCCATGCATGTTGCATGGAACCTGATGGCCAGACAACAGAAAGCGGCCGCCCACCCTTTGTGGTGGGTACTGTCAGCCTATCTTGTCTTGCTGGCCCCTTGGGGTCTTTACCACTTCTTTCTTGAAGCTCGGCTAGATGGTCTGCAAATCCTGCTGCTGACGGGTTCAGCCATGGCAAATGCACTCTATTTTTTAAGCCTGCGGCACGCCTACGCATCTGCACCCGTTGCTTTGGTGTACCCCTTGGTCAGAAGCTCCCCGCTGCCCATCGCATTGGTGAGCACCGCATGGCTGCAAGAATCTTTGACACAGCAAACCTGGGTGGGCGTTGTGGTCAGTGTTCTGGGCTTGCTTCTGATGTCTGGCAGCGTTGCAGAAAAAAAAGAACGTGGGGCGCTTTTTTGGGCATTCATCGCCATGATGTGCACTTGCTGTTATTCCATCACGGACCGCTTGGGCACCCAAAGTCTGCAGCAGTTTCCAAGCCTGTTGGGTTACCTTTCATTTGGCTATTTTTTAGCCTGGGTGGTGCTCACCTTTGAAATGAAACGAACCTTGGGTCTGTGGAAACCAAAACAAAAGCCGCCCATGGCAATGGTTGTTCTGGGCGGCTTGTTTGTGGGCTTGGCGTATGCGCTGGTTATTTACGCCATGAAATTCATGCCGGTCGCTGTTGCGGTGGCTTATTCCAATGCAGGCATTGTTTTGGCCAGCCTGTTTTCCATTGTGGTTCTTAAAGAAACCCAAGCTTGGCGCAGAAGGTTGCTCGCTGCAACTGTCATCTGCGCTGGCTTGTTCATCATTGGGTCGGAAAAAACTTCAATTAACGTAGCAATCCACCAACACGTTCAGGACGGGTGAAGATCGGGCGGTCCAACACTGCCAACGGGCGATCAATCAAACCAGCTGGACGCTCAAGCAAGGCCTGTGGGCGCTCGAACAGGGACACGGCAGGACGTTCCACATTGGCTCTGCGCTCACCGGCCCCCACTGAAACACCAACCGAAGCCTGAAGGTTTGCGTTGGCTGTGGAACCGTTGTTAGCCGCCGCTGGCTTGCTGGAGTCTGCTGGCTTGCTGGATTCGCTTGTTTTGTTTCCCTCTGCAGGCTTGCTGCCATCTGCAGTTTTGGTGGTGTCAGCAGGCTTGTTGGCATCGGCTGCAGGCGCATCCATCTTTGGGGCATCGGCCTTGGGTGCTTCTGGCCTAGCGGCTGAAGGTTTGCTTTGACCCACCAATGCCATCACTTCACCGGCGGCTTTCGCGCTGGCTGAGGCACTGCGGCCCAGAGAAGCACTGGAACTGGCATCCAGCTTCGCAGCCACTGACACGTTCTCAGCGCCCGATCTGCTTTCAGCGGCTTTGGAAGCCAGGCTGCTGGCGGCAGACTTTGCTTTTTCACTGGTGGCGGTAATGGTTGCCTTGCCTTTTTCAACACCAGACTGTAGGGCTGCGCTGCCTTTGTCGGCGGCGGCTTTTACACCCGAGCTGTCTGGGCCGGCTGCTTTGACAGTCAGCATGGCATCGGCGCCCGCTTTGGCCTGCACCTGCTTTGTGGCGGCTTCTGCATAAGCCTTGCCCCAACCGTTCAGGTTACCTTCAGCGGCAGAAACAGGGTTTGAAAATACAGCTGCAATGCCAATGGCAAGAATGGATAAGCTTACGTGGTTCATTTGGAGTCTTTCATTAAGAGGTTGGTGCGCCGAGACGCGATGGAGTAAATGTAAGGCTTTGACCTACACCAACCCACCCCCTAATGAGGCTACCCCCCTCTTTGCCGGAAAACCACCTCAGCAGCCCAGCTGAGCCGCCAGATCCAGCAAGTCTGCGGCATGAAACGTGTTGCTTGCATCGCGCGGGCAATCCTTCACCCGTTCCTTTCCAAACTCCATGGGCCTTTCCACATACGCTGTCTGCAAACCCGCCTGCCTGGCGCCATCACAGTCATCTTGGTGGGCTGCCACCAACAACACCTCTGACGGTGCCACTGAAAACACCTCCGCCACACCGAGGTAAGCGCGTGGGTCGGGCTTGTAGGCATGGAACACTTCTGCAGACAAAATGCAGTCCCATGCCAAGCCGCCCCATTTAGCCATGTGGGTGAGCAAGCTCAAATTGCCATTGGACAAGCTGCACACCACATAGCGTTTCTTCAGGCGCTCAAAAGCAGGCAAAACGTCCGGCCACGGATCCAGACGCTGCCATACCGTGTTCAAGCGGGAAATCTCTATTTCGCTCAAATGCGTTATGCCATAACGCTGCAAAAGCTCGTCAAGAATCAAGCGGTGCAGGTCGTCAATTTTCGTCCAGCCAAGCTCACCGCTTCTGACACGTGCCATGGCCGGTTGGTAACCGGCACGCCACTGCAGGGCAAACTCGGCACCACTCACAGCCAAATCAAGGGCGTCCACTTCACGCGCTACGCCGCTGTGCCAGTCCACCACAGTGCCAAATACGTCAAAGGCCAACACCTGTATTGTCATTTCACCTCCCTTAAAATAAGACTTGTTACGTTTGCCACAAAAAAAACAGGTATCTTCACGAATCAACAAACAGATCAAGAATTGGCAATTTCAGCATGGGCAACCAAAGCACGCTTAAGTCTCATTCACAACAACTGACACCGGCCGTTCGTCTTCAGTGTGACGGCAACTTGGCAATCGTTCAACTCACACGCCCTGAAAAACACAACGCAGTGAATGAACAAACGTTAGAGGGCATCGCGCTGGCCCAAAAAATACTGAAGAAAAATAAAGCCATCCGCGCCGTTATCATCACCGGGGAAGGCAGCTCGTTTTGCTCAGGCCTGGATTTTCCCTCCATCATGAAGCGTCCCGGTGTTGCGGCGCTGTTGTACTTAAAACTGTTCTGGCCGTTTGCCAACCTGTTTCAGCAATGGAGCATGGGATGGCGAAGCTTGAAGGTTCCGGTCATTGCCGTGGTCAAGGGGCACTGCTATGGCGCAGGCATGCAATTGGCGCTGGGGGCAGACTTTCGTTTTGCACACACAGACAGCCAGTTGTCAGTCATGGAAATCAAATGGGGGCTGATCGCAGACATGGGAGGCCCCACATTGCTGCGCGAACTGGTGCGCATGGATGTTGCCAAGGAGCTGATGATGACGGGTAAAAAACTCAGCGCCGCGGAAGCCTTGAAGTTGGGGTTGCTTACGAGGGTTGATGAAGATCCAATGGCGCAGGCCGTCGATTTTGCAAACACCTTGGCCAAACAAGCACCCAATGCGCTTGCCCAAGCCAAGCAACTGATACAAACCGCATGGCAACAAAGTGAGCACCTGTCGCTGCGCCAGGAAAGACTGGCGCAACGCAGGTTGCTGGGCAAATCAGAACAACGGGAAACAGCGAAGTCTGTTCTTAGAACTCGCTAAAGTCGTCGATCGGGGCAGACTGCTTGACACGACCGCCGTTGGCGACCTGCCGTTGGCTCGCCATGGTGGAACCACCATAACTGCCTCCGCTTGAATGCTGCGAGTTGCCGCCATGTGAATCATTGCGACCGGCACTCGCCCCCCCCTTGACCACAAAGAAGGCCATAAGATCCAACAAGTGTCTGGCCTGTGTGCTCATTTCTTCAGCTGTGGCCGCCAACTCTTCAGAGGCTGCTGCATTTTGCTGGGTCTGCTGATTCAAATTGGTCATGGCCTGGTTCACCTGCATCACACCGTTGGTCTGCTCCGTCGAAGCGGCTGTGATTTCCTGCACCAGGTCTGAGGTCCGGTTAATCGCCGGCACCATTTGCTCTAGCAAACCACCGGCTTTTTCCGCCATACGAACGCTACTGCCAGCCAACTCACCAATTTCCTGAGCAGCAATTTGTGAGCGCTCGGCCAGTTTTCTAACCTCTGTGGCCACCACCGCAAAGCCTTTTCCGTGCTCACCAGCGCGCGCTGCCTCAATTGCAGCGTTAAGCGCCAACAAATTGGTTTGATAGGCAATGTCATCGACAATGCTGATCTTGTTGGCAATGGCCTTCATGGCCTGCAGTGTTTCCGCAACTGCGCGCCCTCCCTCTTTGGCTTCTGTGGCCGCCTTGGTCGCAATTTGGTCTGTAATGCGGGAATTATCGCTGTTTTGCTTGATGGAGCCCGCCATTTCTTCGACCGAAGAAGACACTTCCTCAACACCCGCCGCTTGCGCGCTGGCACCATTGGAAATCGACTGTGAAGTTTTAGAAATTTCCATGGCTGCATGGTTCAGCGTGTCAGCATTGGTTCTCACCTCACTGATCACCGCCGCCAAACGCGTAATGGTTAAATTAACGTCTTCTTTCACCTTACCAAAAATACCGGTGTAGTTACGCTCGATGGTCTGAGTCATATTACCAGTGGCCAAGGCAGACAGCACGCGAACCACATCCGTTAAGCTTTCGTAGGTTGTCTCCATAATGCCCTTGGCACTTTGAACCGCCTCAGACACTATGCGTTTTTCGCCGGGTAAATCGGCCATGACATCTTTAAAGTCATTGTTGGCATATTTGGTGATCAATTCCACCATGCGCATCTTCACATTGATGTGGGCCTGCACCATGTCATTGACGTTCTTGGCCATGTCTCTGAATGCGCCTGTGAAAGCGTTTTCATCAATCTTTTTGGAAATAATGCCAAAGTCGTTGTGCTGTGTTGCCATTTCAGCCTGAGCCGCAATGAACCGAGTCAGTTCGGTGGCGTTGTATTCCATCGACTTCTTGGCGCTCTGAACAGCATCAGACACTTTGCGTTTTTCGCCTGGCAATGCTGCCATCTCTTGAGTGAAATCACCGGCCGAATATTTTGTGATCAATTCCACCATGCGCATCTTCACATTGATG
>JBEIKS010000052.1:0-11726 GCA_040379625.1 Burkholderiaceae bacterium | reverse complement strand
GTCTTTGCCGGCCACAATGTCGGACCGAAAATGCACGACCCCTGGAACAATGTCTTCGCCGCCGGGCGGGCCCAGACCTTTTTCATCTCCCGAGATCAGTTCGCCGTTTTGATTCACCACCTGATAAATGATGGAGTCGGTTTCATCCACCCTGAGCAGTTCTTTCGGGGAAATGGGCAGAACCAACTCGACTGTGTCTTCCCGCCTTTTTAATTGCTGAGCCAAAATGGTGACGCTGTCGTCCAGGGCTTTATCAAACGGTGTGTTGGCAATTTGTATGGCCACCAAGTAGGTGAGCCCCATGCTCATGGGCCACAGCAGCAGCAGGGGGGCCAGCATCCAGTCAAGGATTTCACCAAACAGTGAACGTTGGGTCGGGCTACCGGAACTCAGTGGATTGCGACTGAATTCAAACAGTTGCGAAAGTGTTTTCAAGGGTTTGCCTGTTCCTTGGGTTCAGCAAACTTTTCCAGACTGTAGCCCAGGCCCCTGACGGTCGCGATACGCACGCCGCCGACTTCAATTTTTTTGCGCAAGCGATGTATGTAAACCTCAATGGCGTTGTTGCTGACTTCTTCGCCCCACTCGCAGAGATGATCCATCAACTGTTCTTTGCTGACCAAACGGCCCACCCGTTGCATCAGCACTTCCAGCAACCCCACTTCGCGGGCTGACAGTTCCACCATTTCTTCATTGATGAAGGCGGTGCGGCCCACTTGGTCAAAGGTCAGTGGCCCGTGCTTCCATTGTGTGGAGCCTCCGCCCACACCGCGGCGGGTGAGTGCGCGTACACGCGCCTCAAGTTCAGACAAATCAAATGGTTTGGCCATGTAATCATCTGCACCCAAATCCAGACCCTTGACCTTTTGTTCCACATTGTCAGCAGCAGTGAGTATCAGTACAGGCAGCCTGGCGTTGCGGGCACGCAAGCGTTTCAGAACTTCCAGCCCCGTCATTTTTGGAAGTCCCAGATCAAGAATCAAGAGATCGTAGGTTTGGGCCGCCACCGCAGCGTCTGCAGAGGCACCGTCGAATATGCAGTCGACTGCGTAGCCAGCCTGCCTTAAAGAGCGTGACAATCCATCGGATAAAATTTTGTCATCTTCAGCCAATAAAATACGCATGCCGTCTCCCCGAGCTTTTTTGTTCTAGCGACTGTACTTTGCAATCGTCAGTTTTGTTTCTTCTGCAACCCTTGCTGCACGCTCAGCGTAATCACTTTCCTGACTTGCGTAAAGTACGGCCCTTGATGAATTGATCAACAGCCCCAGTCCCTTGCTGTTGCGCCCGGCCTTCACCGTGGCTTCAATGTCGCCGCCCTGTGCGCCGATACCTGGCACCAGCAAGGGCATGTCACCGACAATTTTCCTGACTGCCGCAAGTTCTGCGGGGAAGGTGGCTCCCACCACCAAGCCGGTTTGTCCGTGTGGATTCCATCGGTCATGGGCGAGCTTCGCCACCCGTTGGTACAGCTTTTCTTCGGGTGCAACGTCCAGGAACTGCAAGTCACTGCCACCGGGGTTGGAGGTTCGGCAAAGCAGGAACAGACCGCGGTCTGGGAAGTCAAAATAAGGCTCGATGGAGTCTGTGCCCATGTAGGGGTTGATGGTGAGTGCGTCTGCGTCGAAGCGTTCAAAGGCTTCTGATGCGTACTGTCTGGCGGTAGCGCCAATGTCCCCCCGTTTTGCATCCAGCACGATCACCGCATGCTTGGCCACTTTGCGGATGTGGGCAATGACATTTTCCAATGCCTTTTCCGCTCCTTGTGCTGCAAAGTAGGCGATTTGTGGTTTGAATGCGCAAACATGCTGTGCTGTTGCATCCACCATTGCTTTGCAAAAGTCTTCAATACCCTGCGGTGTGTGAGAAAATTCAGCTGGAAACCGGCTGAGATCCGGGTCTAATCCTACGCACAGTTGCGAGTTGGATAGTTCCCAGGCACGTTGAAGTTGGTCGCTGAAGTTGGCGCTGCCCATTTTTTGTTCCGTAAAAGCCCGTTGTTCCGCTATTTTAAAGGTTTGCAGCCATGTCATCTTCATTATCCCCATTAAGTGCCTTGAAACTGTATTTGCCGCCCTTGTCTGTTCGGCAATGGCGGTTGCTGGCGCTCATCACCGCTATTTGGGGATTCAATTGGCCTGTCATGAAATACGCCATCAACCAGTACCCACCCCTGAGCTTCCGGTTTCTGTCCATGCTGGGCGGTGTGGTGGTGATGCAAATGGCTGCACGTTGGATGAAAATTCCGCTGCAGGTGCCCGTTGGTCAGCGCCTCAAGCTGTTTTTACTGGCCATGGTCAACATGGTGGGCTGGCATGTGTTCTGCGTTTTGGCGGTGGCCGAACTGAGTTCGGGCAGGGCTGCAATTCTGGGTTACACCATGCCGGTGTGGGCGGTCATGTCCGGTTTGTTTTTGGGGCAGCGCATTTCCGTTCGAGCCTGGATCGGCGTGGGCTTTGCCGTGGGGGGCATTTTTCTTTTGCTCGGCAGCGAGTTGTCCTCAATTGCCGGGCGCCCGCTGGGCGCTGTCTACATGTTGATTGCCGCCATTTGCTGGGGGATGGGTACGGCACTGATACGTCGGTTTCCCACAGGGTTGCATCCTTTGGCCGCCACCCACGCCATGATGTGCATCACCTTGGCTGTGATGGGGATTGCAGCATGGCACCTCGAGTTGACTGCGGATCTGGGTTTGCCCCACGACTTCAAATTGTGGTGGCCGATTGTTTACAACGCAGTGTTGGTGATTGGGGTTGCGCACGTTTTTTGGATAGGCATGGCAGCCAGTCTGCCCCCAGTGGCCTCCAGTATTTCCATTATGCTGATTCCGGTGGTGGGGGTGTTCTCTGGCATGCTTTGGCTGGGCGAGACCCCGCACTGGCAAGACTACGCAGCACTCTGCCTGATTTTGACAGCCATGGGAACCGTTTTACTGGTCAGGCCTTCAAACCGTTGAAATACTGCCGTGCATGGTAAACCAGAGGGTCGCCAGGCTGATATTTGAAATCAACGACCTCTCCTACCAAAATGGTGTGGTCACCCTCTTGGTACCGGCTGCGATTGATGCACTCAAAGCTGGCCAAGCAGTCTTTGAGCAACACGCAACCGCCCAAACCCGTGTCGAAATCCAGCCCTTCGAATTTGTCGCCGGTGTGGGTTGCAAAATGGGTGGCCAATGCTTGCTGGTCCGCCGTTAAAATATTCACGGCATAATGTGTACAGGCTTGGAAAGTGCTCAGACTGCTGGATTTGTTTGCCAGCGACCAAAGCACGAGCGGTGGGTGCAGCGA
Source organism: Burkholderiaceae bacterium (assembly GCA_040379625.1). Taxonomy (GTDB): domain Bacteria; phylum Pseudomonadota; class Gammaproteobacteria; order Burkholderiales; family Burkholderiaceae_B; genus SXZD01. The sequence goes on along the minus strand of JBEIKS010000052.1, from coordinate 8,436 downwards.
CACGGAGTTGAACGAATTCGCAGTGACGCCAACTCTTCTGCCTTCTGGGCCGCAAGCCGTTACTACGGTAATGCCGGTGGCGAATTGAGCAAGTGCGAGTCTGAATTCGTGGATGTCCACAGCGTCTGTGGTGGTCTTGTTGTCCGTGGCCCTCAGGCCGGCTGGCGTCTGCATTTGTCATTTCATTAATACAATAGCGCCATTTTGCCAAAGATTGCCTGATCAGGGGAGAATATCGTCTGAAATGGTTCTACTAATAGAAAAGATTATTTGTGACAGCGCTAAGTTTTGAATGTTTGGCCACCGATGGCAAAGCCCGTGCGGGCAAAATGCAGTTGGCCCACGGAGTGGTGGAAACACCCATTTTCATGCCGGTGGGCACGTATGGCACGGTAAAAGGCATGACGCCTCAATTGCTCAAGGAACTGCCTGCGCAAATTATTTTGGGCAATACGTTTCATTTATGGCTCAGGCCCGGGCTGAACGTCATGGAAAAGTTCGGCGGCTTGCACCGGTTTATGGGGTGGGATCAGCCCATCCTCACAGATTCGGGCGGTTTTCAGGTGTTCAGCTTGGGCGCCATGCGAAAAATTGCCGAGGAGGGCGTCACTTTTCGCTCCCCCATCAATGGAGACAAGCTCTTCCTGACCCCAGAAGAATCCATGCGAATTCAATATGTTTTGAATTCTGACATTGTGATGATTTTCGATGAATGCACGCCATACCCTGCCACCCGTGTTCAGGCCGATGTGTCCATGCGACTTTCAATGCGTTGGGCACAGCGTTCCAGTCAGGCGCACCAACAACTGGGAAATAAAAACGCCTTGTTCGGCATTGTGCAGGGCGGCATGTATGAAGACCTGCGAGAGGAGTCCCTGGCGGGGCTTGAACAGATCGGGTTCGACGGTTTCGCCATCGGCGGCTTGTCTGTGGGGGAGCCCAAAGAAGACATGGTCAGAATACTGGAGCATCTCGGTCACCGTCTGCCTGCTCACAAACCCCGTTATTTAATGGGTGTGGGTACACCGGAGGATTTGGTTTTTGCTGTTTCTCAAGGCATAGACATGTTTGATTGCGTTATGCCCACGCGAAACGCGCGAAATGGATGGTTGTTCACCAGCAAAGGCGACCTGAGAATTCGAAACGCCCGATTCAAAGACGACACACGTCCGTTGGATGAATCATGCAGTTGCTACACATGCCGGAATTTTTCTCGCGCCTACCTGCACCATTTGGACAAAGCCAAGGAAATTCTCGGGGCACAACTCAACACCATACACAATTTGCATTATTACCTTGATCTAATGAAACAGATTCGGACCGCCATCCAAAATACCGCTTTTACGGCTTTTGTGGCGCAGTTTCAACAGAAACGCCAGCAGGGGATTGATTAAGCGTCTGCCTTGCCTCGAAGAAAGGCACCGCGTAACTCATGGTGAGCCAGTAAATAACCACCATCCAGATGCCGAAAATAACCAAACCACCCACATAGTTACGTGGTTTGGGTTTTTTCCTTTTGAAATGCTCATCCACTTGCCGCCGGCAATCGTTGACCACTGGGTCTGGCATCAACTTCAGTAAAATCCAGACGCCGACCGGAATAACGATCAGGTCGTCCAGCACTCCCAGAATGGGAATGAAGTCAGGAATCAAGTCGATGGGGCTGAAGACATAGGCCACCAACAGCAATGCAAAAATCTTCAGTATCAGGGGCGTACCGGCGTGCTTTAGTGCGTACCACAAAGTAAGCGCATCTTTTTTCAGTAGTTTTAAACGCGCATAAAAGGCAGGTAGTAACATCGGTGGCTTATAATCTTTAAAAATGACTCATGGAGTGCGGCGTGGCACATGTTTTGACCATCACTGAACAATACCGTATTACGGCTGATCCCAAAACGTGCTTTGATGTTTTTATTAACCTCAGGCCGGAAGAGTTCCTTCACACAGACGCCCTTATTGCAGCAGTTGAAAGCAGTTCCGTCAATGGCGGTGGGCTTTTCAATCAGGTCGGCGCCATGCAAACCATTCGTTTCACAGACCGCGCCGTCATTGAGGAAACCCTGACCGAACTGGTTCCGGGAAGAAAAATGGGCTACCGGGGGCGGGGGTTCACGCAGCCCATCGTCGGTTGGGCTGAATTTGCAGACGCGAGTTTCGAGTTTTTAGCCGACCGAGACTCCACCATTGTTGTCTGGAATTACCAGTTCACCTTGCGAGACGGACCTTTCCTGTCGGCCAAGGCGATGGTGTTTGATCAACTGTTCCTCAATCTGGTTTACCGTCGGTTCATGAAAAAAACACTAAAGAATCTGGCTAAAATTGTCACCCTTCGGATCACGGTTGGCGGCTCCAGAGGCTGATTTGCATGAGCACCACCCCGCGCGCCATTCAGGCGCTCTCTGATTTACTCATCAGCCAGATTGCCGCAGGCGAGGTGGTTGAACGTCCGGCCTCTGCGGTCAAAGAATTGTTGGAAAACGCCTTGGACGCCGGTGCGACAGACATCGTGCTTCGCTTGGAGGCAGGCGGCACTTCAAGAATCTGCATTACCGACAATGGCGCAGGCATTACCGATGAGCAACTGATACTGGCTGTTACCCGGCACGCCACCAGTAAAATTGCCTCTCTCGATGAGTTGGAATCGGTTGGCACCCTCGGTTTTCGAGGTGAGGCGTTGGCGTCAATTGCAGCCGTCTCCCAAATGACGGTTACAAGCCGCACCGCCGTCCAAAGCAGCGCATGGCAGGTTTGCAATGCCGGAGGGCAGTGGACCCTACAGCCTGCCGCCGGCAATCAGGGCACCACCATTGATGTGCGCAGCCTCTACTTCAATACGCCTGCCCGCAGAAAGTTTCTGAAAACAGAAAACACGGAGCATGCTCACTGCAGTGATGTTTTCACACGCGTTGCCATGGCCTTTCCTGGCGTCGGGTTTCAGTTTTTTAAAGACGGAAAGCTTGTACAGCACCTGCAACCTGGTGCTTGGCTGCAAAGGGTAGGGCAGTTATTGCCATCAGGTGTGGCGGAAACGGGTCGTGTGATCGACTTGGCCGCTGGCGACTTGCGCTTGTTTGGTTTGATGGGGGAGCCTTCTGAATCCCGTGGTCGGGCTGATGCACAGTTTTTGTATGTGAACGGGCGGTTTGTTCGCGATAAATTGCTGATGCATGCCGTTCGCTCTGCTTATGAAGATGTGCTGCACCGAGATCGCTACCCTGTTTATGCCCTGTTTTTAAGCCTTCCTCACCGCGCTGTGGATGTGAATGTGCATCCTGCAAAAACAGAGGTGCGTTTTCGCGACTCCCGTGGTATTTACGATTTTGTCAGAAAGTCGCTGACTGCCCAGTTGTCTTCAAGTCGGGCAGCCCCCGTTGAAACCCAAAGACTGTCTGAACCCGTGGCCGCTTGGTCTGCTACTGGCAGGTCTCATGACACCGGTATCGGTGAGTTTCTCGCAGCGTTTGCGCCAGTGGCACAGCGCGAGGTTCAAGCACCCATTGCAGACCTGTTGGCGCATCAGGCAGAGGCATCGCCCCGGTCAGAGGCGGCTTCTTACGCATCGCCCTTGTCATATTTCGAGCCGTCAGAGGGCGTGTCGTCAGCCACTGCGTTTTCTCAAATCACTCACGTACCGGCAAAAGTGGAGTCTGGTGAATACCTGGGGCAGGCCGTTGTGCAGCTTCATGGCATTTACATTTTGGCGCAACGCGCCGATGGTGTCGTTATTGTTGACATGCATGCTGCCCATGAGCGCATTTTGTATGAACAATTAAAGTCCGCTTGGGACGGCAAGACGCAGGTTGAGTCACAGCGCTTGCTGGTACCCTTGGTTGTCCCCGTGGATCCGCGACTCATTGAAGGTGTCAGCGAGGCGGCAGGCTTGTGGGCACAAATGGGGTTTGATCTCGGTGTTTTGTCTATGAACGAGGTGGCTGTGCGTGCCATACCAGCACTGCTGGCGGACCACGATCTTGCCGGGCTGTTGCAGTCCTGGCTGGAAGATCTGGCGCAGTTTGGCGTTGCCCATACTTTTGAGTCTCGCCGCAACGAATGGCTGGCTGGTATGGCTTGCCACCGCGCCGTCCGCGCCAATCGTAAACTCAGTTTGCCTGAAATGAACGCTTTGTTGCGCCAAATGGAGCAAACTGAACGTTCTGATCAATGCAATCATGGCCGTCCCACTTGGCGCCACTTTTCCATGAGGGAAATGGACGCTTGGTTCATGCGCGGGCAATGACCTTCATCCAGCGGAATTATGATGTCCTTGAATGACAACCCGGTTCAAGCCTTGGCGATACTCGGGCCTACAGCGAGCGGTAAAACAGCTTTGGCCTTGTCCTTGGCGCAGACCCGTCGCATTGAAATCATCAGCATCGATTCCGCGCTGGTGTACAAGGAAATGGACATAGGAACTGCCAAGCCAACCGCAGAGGAATTGTCTGCCGTACCCCACCACCTTATCAACATCAGAAACCCCGATGAAAGCCACAGCGCAGCTGATTTTGCGAGCAGTTCGCGTCAGTTGATGCGTGAAATCAGACAAAGGGGTGCTGTTCCTGTTTTTGTCGGTGGCACCATGATGTACTACAAGGCACTGACCCAAGGTTTGGATGATTTGCCTGCTGCGGATACAGACATCAGGAAATCGTTGGAAAACCGCGCCGCAGCAGAAGGCTGGCCTGCCTTGCACGCAGAATTGACCCAGGTCGACCCACCCACAGCCCAGCGTTTGGCACCCAACGATACGCAGCGCATTCAACGGGCTCTGGAGGTGTTTTTGATCACAGGTCAGCCGTTGTCCTCTTTTTTTAGTGAAAAAACACCCGACCGCAGTGTTGCGGTGGTCAGCCTTGAGCCGGAACTGCGCAGTGATTTGCATCAGCGCATTGAAACCCGGTTTGCTGAAATGCTATTGGGTGGCTTGGTTGATGAAGTTGAGGGCTTGCGAAAAAGATGGGTATTGAACTCGGGCATGCCATCAATGCGATGTGTCGGTTACCGTCAGGTTTGGGAAATGCTGGAGGGCGGTATTTCAATGGTGCAGCTCAGAGAGCAGGGGGTGTTTGCCACTCGACAGTTGGCGAAGAGGCAACTGACATGGCTGCGTTCCATGCCCGAGAGAACGGTGATAAATCCGTTTTCGTCAGGGTATATCGCAAACGCCTTGGCTCAGTGCCAGGACATTTGCGATCGCATCAGGTAGACGATTCAGGAGAACCGTTTATGCAGAGAAAGAAGAGCCGCAGCCACAGGTTGTGGTTGCATTGGGGTTCTTGATGACAAACTGCGAACCATTGATATCTTCTTTGTAGTCGATTTCTGCGCCAACCAAGTACTGGTAGCTCATTGCATCGATCAGCAAAGTTACACCGTTCTTGACCATGGTTGAGTCGTCTTCATTAACGGCTTCATCAAACGTGAAACCATACTGGAAACCTGAGCAACCGCCACCCTGCACGAAAACGCGCAGTTTCAGATCCGGATTGCCTTCTTCTGTAATGAGGTCTTTCACTTTCGCAGCAGCTGAGTCTGTGAAAACAAGGGGTGCGGGCATTTCTGTTACAGCGTTCATGTTCGAATCTCTACAAGTTCGGTTGAAGACAGTATTGCAATACAATCAAGGCTCTGTCGCCAAAATCAAGATCTCACAATACCCTACCATTTTACTCCGATATTAAGAATGCGCAAGCACGGGAAAGTACCAAGTTGCCTGCGCACGCTTTATGCGGTTTCACGGCAGGATGGGCACCTGTTCCAAACCCAGCGTTTCAGGCAAGTTGAACATCAGGTTCATGACCTGAACTGCCTGCCCCGAGGCGCCTTTCACCAAGTTGTCTATGGCTGACAGAACCACCAGCGTGTCGCCGCCTTGTGGTCTGTGCACGGCCATTCTCACCATGTTTGATGCTCTGACGCTGCGTGTTTCAGGTGAACCGCCCTTAGGCAGCACATCCACAAAAGGCTCATCGGCGTAATGGTTTTCATAAAGGGCTTGAAAATCGATGTTGCGCGATTCAGGCTGTATTTTTACATACAGTGTGGCCAGAATGCCGCGAATCATCGGTGTCAGGTGGGGCACGAAAATCAGCCCGGTTTCCCGGCCAGACAAGTTGCGCAGCCCCTGTTTGATTTCCGGCAGGTGGCGGTGGCCACCAACACCATAGGCTTTGAAGTTGTCAGACGCTTCAGCCATCAAGGTGTGAACTTCCGCCTTTCTGCCAGCCCCTGAAACGCCAGATTTGCAGTCGGCAATAATATTGCTTTCATCAATCAAGGCTTGTCCAGCGGTCAGCAGGGGTTTGAGACCCAACTGCACCGCAGTCGGATAGCATCCTGCCAAACCAATCAGTCTGGCTTTTTTAATCGCATCGCGATTGACCTCGGCCAGACCATAGACGGCTTCAGACAGCAAGTCGGTGCAAGTGTGCTCCATGGCATACCATTTTTGGAATTCGGCAGGGTCCTTCAACCTGAAATCTGCCGCCAAGTCGATGACTTTTACGCCTGCTTCCAGCAGCTCACGGGCTTGAGCCATTGCCACACCGTGGGGGGTGGCGAAGAAAACCACATCACATTGCTTCAAGGTTTGTGTGTCGGGTTCCGTGAATGCAATGCTGACTTTCTTGCGCAGGGACGGATACATGTCGGCCACAGGCATGCCAGCCTCTTTGCGAGAGGTAATCACCTGAAGTTGTGCTTGCGGATGTTGCGATAGCAGGCGGAGCAATTCCACCCCTGTGTAGCCGGTACCACCCACAATGCCAATGCGTATCATTTTTAGCTCCAGAAAATTCAGATTCAAAGGTTAAAACAGAAGCTGCCAAGCTTAGCGCTCGCAGATGACACGTAGTTTAATCTGCCGAAAAAAAAGCCACCCGAAGGTGGCTGGTTTTTTGTGAACGCTGGCTGGCAGTTGCTGAAAACAGAAACTGGTTTGCCGCACCCTCCGGAGGAGAAGGGTTGCGCCACAGACGCTGTATCAGCGCTTGGAGAACTGCTTGCGACGACGTGCGCCGCGCAGACCCACTTTTTTACGTTCGACTTCACGGGCGTCGCGGGTAACGAAGCCAGCGTGAGACAGCGCAGATTTCAAAGCTGCGTCGTAGTCGATCAAAGCGCGTGTCAAGCCGTGGCGAACAGCACCGGCTTGGCCAGACTCGCCACCACCGTTGACGTTCACCATGATGTCGAAGGTTTCTTCGTTGCTGGTGAGAACCAAAGGTTGGCGCGCAATCATAACGCCTGTTTCGCGAGCGAAAAATACATTCAACGGCTTGCCGTTGACTGTGAATTGACCGCTTCCGCTTTTAATGAAAACCCGAGCCACAGAGCTTTTGCGGCGGCCGGTGCCATAGTAGTAGTTACCAATCATATCGACCTCAGATGCTCAGCGGTTTAGGTTGTTGGGCGGTGTGTGGGTGAGTTTCGCCCGCATAGACCTTGAGTTTTTTGATCATGGCGTAACCCAGGGGACCCTTGGGAAGCATGCCCTTCACAGCCTTCTCCAACGCGCGGCCTGGAAAGCGAGCCTGCATCTTGTCGAAGTTGGTTTCATAAATGCCGCCTGGGTAACCAGAGTGGCGGAAGTATTTCTTTTGCAGACCTTTGTTACCGGTAACGCGCAGTTTTCCTGCGTTTACGACAACGATAAAGTCGCCGGTGTCTACGTGTGGAGTGAATTCAGGTTTGTGTTTTCCACGCAGGCGGTGTGCAACTTCGCTGGCTACACGACCAAGGATCTTGTCCTCTGCATCAATCACAAACCACTCACGCTGAACCTCATGGGGTTTTGCGGAAAAGGTTTTCATTTCAATTACCTATTGTAAAAAGCCAAAACTGTTTGGCGAACACCCACTGCTCTGGTACTCAAATTTGTTCGCTTCTTATGTGCCGGATTTCATGGTCGGGTACCAGACCCTTTCATTTATTCCTGCTGAAGGTAACAAGCACGAGCAAGGTCCAGACGCTCCGCAGCGGAAAAGCCCGCTAGTATAGCAAAATGGAGGTGGCTATCAAGCCCTATTTTCAGGTAAAAAAAACCCAAGCCGTGAGGCTTGGGTTTAATCCACCAAAGGAGGACGGTGGAGGAGACAACGGGAAGGGGAGAGTTTGACTCTCTACCCTTAAAATTTCATGTAACTGACGGCTCACCTTAGTGCTAGTAAGCTGATTGCACCATTAGGGCTTTCACTATGGAAACCTTTATTTTGAGGTTTCGCGCAGCCTTGCTTGGCGGTCGCAGCGTTTTTTTTAAACTCTTTTATACTGTTTGTCTGCCAACCCTTTAAATATACTGAAATCAGTGTTGCAATGCAAGAAAGTGTGGATTTTAGTGTTGTTTTTTAAGGCTTTTGATTTTTATTTTTTGAATCAATCGGTTGAGCTGTTTTTTTGGTGACTGACAAGTCAGTAACTCTCGTTTATAGAGTGAGTACT
>JBEIKS010000051.1:0-11758 GCA_040379625.1 Burkholderiaceae bacterium | reverse complement strand
GCAACGTATTGGTGGAACAAAACAACTCAATATTGAGAAAATTAAATCGCTTGCTCCCGACTTTATTATTGCTAACAAAGAAGAGAACACACGTGAGCAAATAGAAGAGTTACAACAATTATTTCCTGTTTGGATCAGCGATATCGTCACTCTGCTTCGCCTGATGCTCATTGAAACCGCAATATTTGCATCTGCAACCATTCCGTTTCTTTATCACTGCCTTAAACAAGGCCGATTCTCATTTGAGGTTGTCTCTGCTACGTTTATATTTCTTTTAGACCTCGGCCACATCACAAACGACTACATTGTTTTAACCACAGCGAGTCGTTTCGAGGAGGCGCTTGTTGGTCAATACATGGGTTTGATTTTGTTATCTTATGCAGGCTTTTATTTGACCTTGAATTTCATCGAAGTCTTCGATATACGGAATAAAAACAATCTCCACCTGAAATCGGAACTGGAAAAAAACGAAGTTCAACTCAAGCAGCAATACGAAAAACTCGCATCTATTGAACGTGCGCGGTTTCAGCAGGAAGAAAGGGAAAGCTTGATGGCCGATATGCACGATGGTATTGGCTCACAACTCGTCAGTACGGTGTCCGCGCTTCGCGTCAAACCCATGCACCAGCAAGAAGTGGTGGCGGTGTTACAGCATTGCATAGACGATCTTCGACTCACCATCGATTCGCTGGAACCTACGCATCAAGACATTCTCACATTGCTCGGTAACTTCAGGTACCGGACCGAGCCCCGGCTCAATATGATAGGGATTCAACTGCGTTGGGTGGTCTGTGACGTTCCTGATCTAAATTATTTGAAACCCAAGACGTCGCTTCAGTTTCTTAGAATTGTGCAAGAAGCGTTTGCAAATATCATTAAACATTCACGCTGTAGTGAAGTTGAGTTAAAAGTGAATATCAATGCAACGCATGTAGAAGTTTGCATTCTAGACAATGGCGTTGGAATCGACGCCACAAACAACACCTTGGGAAAAGGTTTGCGGAATATGCGCAGACGCGCAGAGCAACTAGGTCTTAAGTTGTCGGCGAATAACCGCAAAGACGCTCAAGGTTTCGCAGTGACGGTAGAACTACCGATTACACAATGAACCATTCGACCAATCAGCGACTTTTGCAGCCACCAAGGCCTGTGCAATACCCAAAGCAAAATCAGTTTCAGAGACCTGCGTCGAAAAGTAATCTGCGTACGCTTTTTTCACCGCCGTTAAGCCCATGAAATCAGACTGAAGGTCTGACCAATCTATGGTTTGACGTTCAAGTAATATAAATTTCAACAGCACCCGAATGGCATGCGTAATGTGCCGTTGCGGGTCAGCGGCATAAAACTCAAGGCGTTTTCGCGCGGTGTCCAAGGCTTTATTTGTTTCGGCGAAAACGCTGCCGTGCCCGGGAATCACCAATTTTGCATCCAGCGATTCAATCAGCGTGAGCGTGTTTTCCTGGTCTGTAAAAGCGGCCTTGCCTTCCAGCAAGGGAAACAGAACACCAAAGCCGTTTTCCCAAAGCGCGTCTGCAGAAATCAGGATTTTCAGGTCTTCACAAAAAAATAGAACTGAATCAGGGTCGTGCCCCGGTGAGGCCAACACCTGCCACTGCAAGTGTCCGAATTCAACAATATCCCCAGCCTTGTGCAAAGCGCTGACTGCAAATGCAGGGCAACTTTGACCCACACGCTCATAGGTTTCTTTTTGCAGTTGCCACTCATTTGCCTGCGAAACACCATCGGCTGGAATGGAGGTTGTCAGTGCCGAATACCTTTGTTGCAGGTAGGCATTGCCACCGCAATGGTCTGAATGCAGGTGGGTGTTGTAGAGTCTGTCCAGATGTTTACCCGCCAAGGCTGCATCCAGCAGATGCCCCATGAATGCTGCATGCGTGTGGTAGCCGGAATCGATTAACACCGTGTCTCTGCCCTTGGCCAAAATCGTGTTTGAAGAAAGCCAACCACGTTCAAAGAACGTCAGCGTATCGGGCAATTGCACAGTCTGGGTCATGGTGTGTAAATCCTATTCCATAGACAAAGGAAAACATTCCCCGGCGTGCTCCGCACGGGTTTTCAGTTGCAACCAGACCGCGCGCTTTCGCGCATCGGTGGCGGTGCCCCATTCCATGATTTCTTCCAGCGTTCTGAAACAGCCTGTACACAGCCCGCCGCTTTGTGTTTCGCAACCTGCGCGGCGCCCCAACTCAAGGCTCATTTTACAAACTGAAATGCAAGGCGAGGGGATGCTCATGTGCATTCCCCGCGGTTTTGGCGAACGGACAAGGCGCTGCCGGCACGACTTGCGTTCGGTCTGCCCAGCGACAAGCTGATCCAGTTTCCAATGGCAACCACTTCATCCATATCAATGCCTGTGTTCAAACCCAAACCTTCCAGCAAATACAAAATATCTTCGGTGGCAACATTGCCGGTTGCGCCTTTTGCATAAGGGCAACCACCCAGACCCGCCACGGAGCTGTGAAATATGCGGACACCCGCCTCCACACTGGCAAGCACATTGGCAACGGCTTGCCCGTAGGTGTCATGAAAATGTCCGGCAACGCGATTCAGATCAACCACGGAAGCCACATCAAGCATCAGGGATTTCACCTTGTTTGCCGTGCCAACCCCAATGGTGTCGGCAATGTCGATTTCATCAACCCCCAAAGCCAGCATCTGCTCCACCACCTTCATTACCGCCGACGAAGCAACCTCGCCCTGATAGGGGCAGCCGAGACAACAAGAGATGGAGGCACGAAGCCGCAGCGCGTTGGCTTTGGCCAACTCAGCCACAGGCTTGAAGCGGTCTATGGATTCCTGCACCGAACAGTTGATGTTTTTTTGGGAAAACGCCTCGGAAGCGGCACCAAAAATCACCACTTCATCGACACCGGCGGCCAACGCCGACTCAAGCCCTTTCAGGTTCGGCACCAGCGCTGAAATCAACGCACGGCGCCCGGAAGGCTGCTCACGGTGCAGGCCTGCAATAACAGCACTGCCATCGGCCATTTGCGGCACCCACTTGGGACTGACAAACGACGCCGCCTCTACATTTTGAAAGCCCGCCTGAATCAGGCGGTTACTGAGTTCGATTTTTAGATCGGTAGAAATCAGTTGTTTTTCATTTTGAAGACCGTCTCGAGGACTGACCTCAACGATTTTTACATCCGATGCCTGCATCACTCAAACTCCAACATGGCCACACCTTCGCTGACCTGATCGCCCACACTGAAGCGACAAGCAGTGATGACACCGTCTTGCGGCGCCTGCAGCGTGTGTTCCATTTTCATGGCTTCCATGACCAACAAAGGCTGCCCTTTTTTCACGGCATCGCCGGCCTTCACCATCACCGCAATCACCTTGCCTGGCATGGGGGCGGTCAGACCGCCGGCCGCCACCTGCTGCTCGCCCGCCTTTTTCAGTGGATCCAGCCAGTTCAGAACATGGTGTTCGCCTTGAACAAAAACGTGGAGTTGATCTGACTGCCAGACCACACAGACTGACAAGCGTTCGTCATTGAGCTCACAACTGAGATCAAACGCAAGCTCAGAATGAAATACTGGCGTGTTCCAACGCAGATGCTGCATTTTTTGATCGTCACCCACCGTGAAGCCAGCGGAATGCTCTGCTTCAATCTGCCAACTGCAAGTGACGTTTTCGCCATTAAACACCAGTTCACGCTGGTGCGTCACCGCACCGGCCAGCCGCCAGTTTTTCAACGACTGCCATGGATCGGCGGATTCGGTGGCGGCAGGCGCTTGCGCGCCAGGCCTACCCAGCTCGATGGCAAGAAGTGCCACCGCCACCGCCTTGTAATTCAAGACCGGCGAAGGAAACAGGCTGTCGCGCCGGCGGGAAATCAGCGCCGTGTCCAGCGTGCCGGCAACAAAATCGGTGTCTTGAATCAGACGCTTCAAAAAAGCGATATTGCTGTGTACGCCCACAATGCGCGTGTTCGACAGCGCTGTTTGCAAGCGGGCCAAGGCCGCATTGCGGGTGGGTCCCCAGGTGATTATTTTTGAAATCATGGGGTCGTAGTAGCCGGTGATTTCATCACCCGACTTCACGCCGCCATCTATGCGCAACGCAAACGGTTGTCCGGAATAAAAAACATCATCGCGCAGCGCATTCTGGTTCACCTTGAACTGCCCGAAGGGCGGGTAGGACAAATGTGCGAGCGTTCCCATTGAGGGCAAAAAATCTTGTGCCGGATTTTCCGCATACACCCGCACTTCAACGGAATGTCCGTTGATGCTGAGCTCGTCTTGCGCAAAAGGCAGGGGTTCGCCCTGGGCAACCTTGAGTTGCAGCGCCACCAGATCCAGGCCGGTGATCATTTCCGTCACCGGATGTTCAACCTGCAGGCGGGTGTTCATTTCCATGAAATAGAAGCGGCCATCCGGTTCAACAATAAACTCCACGGTACCAGCGCCCACATAAGACACCGCCTTGGCCGCTGCAACCGCTGCTGCCCCCATGGCGGCACGCATGGCCAGAGACAAGCCAGGGGCGGGCGCTTCTTCAAGCACTTTCTGGTGTCTGCGCTGCACAGAGCAATCGCGTTCAAACAAATGCACACAGTTGCCCTGCTGATCTGCAAACACCTGCACTTCAATGTGCCGCGCCTGCGTTAAATAACGCTCAATCAAAACGCGTGCATCGCCGAAGGAACTCAAGGCTTCACGCTGGCAAGACAGCAAGGCAGCCGTGAAATCAGCAGACTCATGCACAACCCGCATGCCCTTGCCACCGCCACCCGAAGCCGCTTTCAACAACACTGGGTAGCCCATGGCATCGGCGTGGGCATGCAGCACAGCCGCAGACTGATCGTCGCCGTGATAGCCCGGCACCAAAGGCACTTGCGCGGCCTGCATCAAGGCCTTCGCTGCCGCCTTGCTGCCCATGGCGGCAATGGCGGAAGCAGGAGGACCCACAAATACAAGGCCGGCCTGTTCGCAGGCACTGGCAAATTGTTCATTTTCCGAGAGGAATCCGTAGCCCGGGTGCACGGCGTCTGCGCCGGTTGAAAGCGCGGCCGCAATGACTTTGTCAATGTCCAGATAACTGGACCGCGCCGGTGCAGCGCCTATGCAGACTGCCTCGTCGCAGGCCTTCACAAAGTCTGCATTTCGGTCGGCCTGAGAATAAACCGCCACGGTGGCAATGCCCATTCTTCTGGCGGTGCAGGCCACACGCAGTGCGATTTCTCCGCGGTTGGCAATCAGTAGTTTTTGAATGCTTGGCATGGCGACCCTCAAGATTGCGGTTTGGCTTCAGGGTGCCAGACAGGCGGGCGTTTTTCCAGAAAGGCAGTGATGCCCTCGCGCGCTTCGTCGCTGCTTCTGGCTTTGGCAATGCGGGCAGCCGTGTCGGCTCTCAAGGCTTCACTGACGGCCTCACCACTGACATCAAGTACCAAGCGTTTTGCATCGGCAAGTGCATTGGGCGCGCCCAACATCAACTGCCCCAGCAGTTCATTGACCGCCACATCAATTTCATCGGCCATGCATAACTCATGGGCCATACCAACGCGGTAGGCGGTTGCTGCATCCAGTACCTCGCCAGTCAGAAAAAATCGCCGTGCTGCCTGATACCCCATGGCACGCACCACATAGGGCGAGATGGTGGCGGGTATCAGCCCGACACGCACCTCTGTCAGAGCGAAAGTGGCTTCTTGTGCAACCACCATGATGTCACATGCAGTTGCCAGACCCATTCCGCCGGCATAACAGGCACCGTGTACACGAGCCACTGTGGGTTTGGGGCAGGTGGCCAGCGTATTCAACATCTGCGATAAGACAAGCGCTTCACCCTGATTTTGCTCTTCGCTGTAAAACGCCACCTTGCGCATGTAATTCAGGTCAGCACCTGCACAAAATGCCTTGCCCCGGCCAGCCAGAACAATGGCACGAACGCTGTCGTCTGTGCTGAGGTTTTCAAACGTGTCGCGCAATTCGCGAATCATGACGTCGTTCATGGCGTTGCGGATGTCGGGGCGGTTCAACCACACCACGGCAATTGAATTCACCCGTTGAATTTCCAGCGTTTCTTTTTGTTCCAGGGTCATTGCACTTCTCCTTGTTTTTGCCACACCACATCTTCATCGACCGCATACAGGCGGCAGGGTGCACTGCTGTATTTTTGACAACTGGACAAGGCGTCTTTTACCGCCTCGTCAGCACCTGCTGCCCAGCCCCAGGCACCACCTGAGCCAATGGCAAAGGCTCTGGGCGGGAAACGTTTCAAAAAAGCCTGATACGCCGCCTTGCTGCTCGGTTTGTTCAAGGGCAGGGATTCAATGTGATCGATTTCCGCGTGCGGTGAAGCCACCGGCCGCGGCTCTGTGCCCAACACGTATTTTGGTTCGGTTGAATAACCCAAAGCGGCAAGGCGTTCCAAGACCTTGGGCAACCAGAGATCAAAACCCGCTGGGTCGCCAAACATCTTATGCGCATCCTGTTTAAAGGCTGGATAAGTCACCAGCTCGGCGCGGCCACCGGCCTGAGTAAAAGCGGTGTGCATTTTTTGAGCCAGATCGACCGAAAAAAACGTGTCGTTTTCACCATAAAACCACAACATGGGAATGCGAGACTTTTCACCAAAATTTCGCATCGCCTCAACCAGGCCCGCTTCCCAGTCGCAGGGTTTGCTAACAGAAGTGCTTTTTAATCCGCCTGCAAAACTGGCAATGAAACCCACCTGCAAACCAGGTTGCGTACTGGCCGCAACAGAGGCCAGCCCCCCATACGATTGACCGAAAAGTATCAGCGGGCGTTTGTCCGCCATGCCCTTGGTCTTTAGCCATTGCACCACATCTGCAATGTCTTTGGACTGGTTCTGTGCGTTGGCCGTCATGTCGCAGCCGGCTGAAAAATATTTGCCCTGGCTGCCGGCAAAGCCCCTGCGCATTGGCAACACCACCTGAAAACCACGGCGCACAAACTCTCGGGACACAGAGTAATACCGGGCCCGGTTCTGCTCTTTGGGCGCTCCCACAGACTTGCCGTGGTTAATCAGCACGGTTGGAAACGGACCCTCACCCGGGGGGCGAAAAACCGTGACTTCCAGTTCTGCTGTTTCAACGCTGGCAACCGGAACCTTGATGATGCTTTCATTGAGGTCTTTTCCCACTGCAGGCACCAACGCAGGCGCTACAGGGCCTTGCGCCCATGCCAACGGCGCAATGAGGAAAACAGCGACAATCAGTTTTTTCAACACCACCATCACATCCTGAAAACGCCCATTTTACTGTCTTCAATCGGTGAGTTCAGACTGGCAGAAATTGCCAGACCCAGCGTGTCTCTGGTTTTTAAAGGGTCGAGGATGCCGTCGTCCCACAGGCGGGCGCTGGCATGGTAGGGCTGACCTTCGGTTTCGAACTGGTCGCGGATGCCGGCAGTGAACTCGGCCTCCTGCTCTGCTGGCCATTCTTTTCCCTTGGCCTTGAAGCTTTCGCGACGCACAGTGGCCAACACGCTGGCCGCCTGCTCGCCCCCCATGACGCTGATGCGCGCATTTGGCCACATCCAGAGAAAACGCGGACTGTAGGCACGGCCGCACATACCGTAATTCCCGGCGCCAAAAGAGCCACCGATAATAACGGTGAATTTCGGTACTTTTGCACAACTGACCGCCATCACCATCTTGGCACCGTGCCTGGCAATGCCTTCATTTTCATAGCGTTTGCCCACCATGAAACCGGTGATGTTTTGCAGGAAAACCAAAGGAATTTTTCGCTGGCAGCACAATTCAATAAAGTGCGCGCCTTTTTGCGCAGACTCTGAAAACAAAATGCCGTTGTTGGCCACAATGCCCACAGGCATGCCGTGAATATGCGCAAAGCCGGTGACCAAGGTGGGACCAAAACGTGCCTTGAATTCGTCAAATTCGGAGGCGTCTACAATTCTGGCGATTACCTCGCGCACATCGTAGGGCTTGCGGGTGTCTGTGGGCACAATGCCGTAGAGCTCCTGCGGATCAAACGCCGGCGGCACTGAGGGGCGGATCTGCAACTGCGACGGTTTCTTCCAATTCCAGTTGGAAGCAATTTCCCGGGCTATTTTCAATGCATGAACGTCGTTGTCTGCCAGATGGTCTGCAACACCGGAGAGCCGTGTGTGCACATCGCCTCCGCCCAGCGCTTCTGCCGTGACGGTTTCGCCCGTGGCTGCTTTCACCAACGGCGGGCCCGCCAAGAAAATGGTGGCCTGATTTTTAACAATAATGGATTCATCGCTCATGGCCGGTACATACGCGCCACCGGCGGTGCAAGAGCCCATCACCACGGCGAGTTGCGGAATACCTGCAGCGCTCATGTTGGCCTGATTAAAAAATATGCGGCCAAAGTGATCTTTGTCTGGAAACACATCTTGTTGGTTCGGTAAATTCGCCCCACCAGAGTCCACCAGATAAATGCAGGGCAAACGGTTTTCAGCCGCCACTTCTTGGGCCCGCAGGTGCTTCTTCACGGTGAGCGGGTAATACGTGCCACCTTTTACCGTTGCGTCGTTGCAGACAATCATGCATTCAACGCCAGCCACCCGGCCAATACCAGCCACTGCGCCTGCGCAAGGGGCTTCGTTGTTGTAGACATTGAGCGCCGCCAACGGGGCAAGCTCCAGAAAAGGGGAACCGGGGTCAAGCAGATTCAGAATACGGTCTCTGGGCAGCAGTTTGCCACGCGCCAAATGCTTGGCCCGGGCCGCTTCGCCGCCACCTAGTGCCACCTGCGCCAGTTTGGCCTGCAAATCAGAAACCAGACCCGCCATGGCTTGAGAATTCGACTGGAATTCCGCAGAGCGGACATCAATGTTGGAAGTGAGCAAGGCCATCTCAGAAAGGTCCGTCTTTCACCCAGCGTTCAACTTGGTCAAGCCTGTCGTTGCCCCAGAAGGCTTCGCCATCGACCACCAAATAGGGTGCACCAAACATTTTCACCTCATGCGATTGTTGCACTGCCGCTTTCAAGGCCTCTTTCCAGCGGGGGTCGTCATTGGCCTGCATGGCCGCGTCGGCATCAACCCCGGCAGCACTTGCACAAACACCAAGAACACTGGCTTGTGTAATATCCTGGCCCGACACAAAGTAAGCCCTGAACACTTCAAGCACAAACCGGCCCATCAGTTCAGGCTGCAAAGCCTTCACCATCAGGGCGGCGCGCGCAGCCATAACCGTGTTGGCAGGAAAGGCCTTGGGGAAATTCAATTCAAGATTATAAAAGCGTGCGGTTCTCGAAAAATCGTTGAGCGAATACTCGCCCTTGCGTGGCATGGCAGTCAAAGGGCCGCCACCAATTTCCTTGAAAATAAAACCCAGCAAAGTGGGGCAGTAATTCACCGTGCGACCGCCTTTTTCAGCAATCGCTTCAATGCGCTCGGCAGCAATGTAGCTGTAGGGCGAGGTGAAATCGAAAAAGAAATCGATGCTTTTAGTCACAGATCATCCTGGAAAATGTTTGAAAGCTTGGAAAGTTTAAAGCGGGCCTTACACCATCCGCCTTCTTGTCCGGTAGGTGCGGACAAACCGAATACTTTCCGGGTACGGGTAAATATCTTCCAGATGGCCCTGTGCAATTCGCTCTTTCCGATGCTGCCAGAAGTCATACTCCAGCAGATCGGCGTGCTGTTTCAAAAACGCGCTGCGCACCCTGCGGTCGCCAAGCAGAAACTGTCCGAATTCCTCTGGAAATACATCTTTGGGACCCACCGAATACCAAGGCTCGCTGCTCATTTCAGCTTCCGGATTCGGCGCGGGTGGAATGCGACGGAAATTACAATCCGTCATATATTCAATTTCGTCGTAGTCGTAAAACACCACACGACCCAAGCGCGTCACACCAAAGTTTTTAAACAACATGTCGCCCGGAAAAATATTGGCCGCCACCAGTTGCTTGATGGCATTTCCGTATTCGGTAATGCCATGTTCAACTTCAACATCGGTGCCCTGATGCAGGTAAATGTTCAAAGGCGTCATGCGACGTTCAATGTACAAGTGCTTGATGAGTATGGTGTCGCCTTCTTCTTCGAGTTGCGAAGGGCAGGTGTCTTTCAATTCGCGAATCAGCTCGTCGGAGAAACGCGCGCGCGGCAGTGCAACTTGTGAATACTCCCAGGTGTCCGCCATGCGGCCCACGCGGTCGTGCTGCTTGACCAACTGATACTTCGACATCACGCCGGCACGGTCTATTTCTTTCTGGGGTGCGATTTTGTCCTTGATCATTTTAAAGACATACGGATAGGACGGCAGCGTAAACACCGTCATCACCAAACCCTTGATACCCGGCGCCACAATGAACGGATCATTGGAGTGTTTCAAGTGGTGCAGGAAATCTCGGTAAAACAGGGTTTTCCCCTGTTTCTGCAAACCCAGCATGGTGTACATCTCAGCCTTGGGCTTGTTGGGCAACAAGGTTCTTAAAAACTGTACATAGGCGGAAGGGGCTTCCATGTCCACCAGAAAATACGCACGGGTGAAAGAAAACAAGGTGGCAATTTGTTGTGCATTGAACAAGACCGTGTCGGCATACACGCGGCCATCGGTGTCTTTGAGCAAAGGCACGGCAAAGGGCACCGGCATGTTTCCATTGATGAACTTGCCAATGATGTAGGCGCCCTTGTTGCGGAAAAACAGGCTGGACAACACCTGTATCTGGCAGTCCGGGTCCACCTTGATGGGTCGAGGTGCCATCACCCTGGCGCGTAAAATAATATGACGCAAATCGCGTTCAAGGTCTACGAAGGCACAACTGAGCTTGAAGTCATCAATAATTTTACGGATGGTTTTTCTCAGGCCCGCCGCGCTGGGGTAATAACTGCGGTAGGTAGGCGGGTCAGACTCAATGTATTCCGTTGAAACCGCAGGGCGCACAAACAAAAAACTGTTGTGAAAGAAATCGCGGTGAAGAATTTTTGTAATGACGGAATTAAAAAAAGTTTCCGCCAACTCCGCTTGCCTGTGATCAACCAAATAAGTCACGAAGCGCGTTTTTACCTTTTGCCAAACCGAGTCAGGCAGGCTTTCCGCATCGTAGCCGCTTCTCAAGGTTTCAACGGTTTCACTGACCCGGTCGTCGTACATGGAAATCCGTTGTGAAGCCAGACGCTGAATTTCATGCCAGTCACCAATTTCAAACAAACCCTTGGTTTGTTGTGCGCAATAACGAAACAGGCGGTAGTGCCGGTCGAAACCCGCCAGTATTTCACTGGCCACTTTTTTTGAGATGTCCCGCTCTTGCTCTTCAGTGAGCGCCTGCAAGCTCAAGTCCTCTTCGGCGATTCCCGCCAGTAACTGTCCGGCAACATCGCCGGCTGAAATTTCATTAAGCATGCATCAAGACTTTCAAGGAAAGTGAAGGGGTCCGTAACATCCAGCGTTAAAAAATTGAATCAAAGCGTTTCGGCGAACAATTCCCGACCAATGAGCATACGTCGAATTTCGCTGGTGCCGGCTCCAATTTCATACAGTTTTGCATCGCGCCACAAGCGGCCCACGGAATAATCGTTGATGTAACCGTTTCCACCCAAGCATTGGATGGCTTCGCCCGCCATCCAGGTGGCTTTCTCTGCAGAGTAAAGAATGGCACCAGCGGCGTCTTTTCGCAAATTCCTCAGCGTAGCAGGCGTTGCGGCATCGCAAGCCCTGCCCACCTCATAAACATAGGCACGGCAGGCCATGAACGTGGTGTACATGTCCGCCAACTTGCCTTGCATCAATTGAAACTCGCCGATGGGCTGACCGAACTGCTGGCGTTCATGCACAT
>JBEIKS010000050.1:0-11959 GCA_040379625.1 Burkholderiaceae bacterium | reverse complement strand
GAGGCATTGAATTCATGCTCTGCATACAGAATCAATGAAGTGTGCATGGCACGTACCCATGAGTCTCTGGGCTTTTCGCCGTGCAGCAGGTGCAGGAAGTGGCCACCAATTGAATCGTCATCGGTTTCTACTTCAATGCGTTTGCCATTGTGGCTAAAGTGATACCAGTACAGCAGCATGGAACCCAGACAAGCCATCAGCTTGTCTGCAATGTCGCGTGCACCTGGGTGGTTGTGATCGTCTTTTTCCGGTGACAGGCAGCCCAGAACAGACACGCCCGTGCGCATCACATCCATGGGGTGGGCTGAGGGCGGCAATTGTTCCAGCGCAGTTTTAACGCCAGCGGGCAATCCGCGCAGCGCTTTCAGTTTGGTTTTGTATCCAGCGAGTTCCGCTTTGTTGGGCAGTTTGCCGTGTACCAGCAGGTAAGCGATTTCTTCGAACTCGCAGACATCGGCGAGATCAAGAATGTCATAGCCGCGGTAGGCCAGATCGTTGCCTGTACGTCCAACGGTGCACAAAGCCGTGTTGCCGGCAGCTGTGCCAGACAAAGCAACGGATTTCTTGGGTTTAAAGCCTGGGGTTGGGGTAGCTTCGCTCATCTCATGTCCTTTTCAATGTTCTTAAAATATCTGTCTGGTTTACTGATTTACTTCTTGCCTTGCTCAAACAAGGCATCCAGCTTTTGCTCGTAATCGTGGTAGGCGATGGACTCGTACAACTCCATGCGGGTTTGCATCAAGCCCACCACATTTTTTTGCGTGCCATCTTTGCGAATTGCACCATAAACGCTTTGTGCTGCCTTGTTCATGGCCCTGAAAGCAGACAGCGGATAGAGCACCAGCGACACGCCTGCGCCACGCAACTCTTCGGTGGTGAACAAGGGCGTTGAACCAAATTCGGTGATGTTGGCCAGCACTGGTACCTTCACCGCGTCCACAAATTTGCGGTACATGTCCAGGTCGGTCATGGCTTCGGGAAATATCATGTCTGCACCGGCCTCTACGCAAGCGCAGGCACGGTCAATGGCCGATTGCAAACCCTCAACGGCCAGCGCATCGGTGCGGGCCATAATGACAAATGGATCGCTGCCACGCGCATCCACGGCGGCCTTGACGCGGTCTGTCATTTCGTCTTGCGTCACAATGGCTTTGCCCGGGCGGTGACCACAACGTTTTGCACCCACCTGGTCTTCAATGTGCATCGCACCTGCACCCATCTTGATCAGGCTTTTTGTGGTTCTTGCAATGTTGAATGCTGAGGGGCCGAAACCGGTGTCCACGTCCACCAGCAATGGAATGTCGCACACATCTGTAATTCGACGAACATCGGTCAGCACATCGTCCAAGGTTGAGATGCCCAAATCAGGCAAACCCAAAGAACCCGCAGCAACGCCCCCGCCAGACAAGTAAATGGCCTTGAAGCCAGCCGCTTTGGCCAACAAGGCATGGTTGGCATTGATGGCGCCCACGACCTGCAATGGCTTCTCTTCTGCCACGGCCGCTCTGAAACGTGCGCCTTGTGATGTTGATGAACTCATCTGAAATCTCCATTGGTGGTGTGATTAACTCTTTAGCGAAAGCCGTGCCACCTTTGCAGTGCTTTTGAATGGTGGTTTCAAATCAATGTTTTTAAATGAATTTATTTTATTCTTACGTGTTTTTTATATCTGCTTGTGTGCTTTATTTCGGTTTGTGTTTCGGTTAATATTTCAATATTGAAATGAAAATGAAACAATGTGAAACCAAGAATTGTCGCCTTCAGCATCAGCTCACTAGAGCCTTTATTGCGCGAGGTCTCTTTAAGCTTGCTGGCGGAAGCCGAAATTGAAATTGTAGGCAAAGCCTATGAAGAGGCCCTCACCTATGCCCAGAAGCGGCATCAGGCGGAAACCGCTGATGTGTTTATTGCGGCGGGTTCGAATGGTGCCTATTTGCAAGACGTATTGTCGGCGCCTTTGGTGCTGGTCACCGTAGACTGTTTTGACCTGATGCGTTGTCTGGCAGATGCCCGCAAAGTGTCGCAGCGGGTGGGGCTGGTCGCTTACGGTGAGCCCTACAAAGAGGTTCAGGCCTTGTGTGAGGCCTATTCAATCGATGTTCAAAGCCGGGCCTACCGAACCCCTGAAGAAGCAAAAATTGCAGTGCGAGACCTCGTCTCCTTGGGTTGCGAAGTCATTGTCGGCCCCGGTTTGGTCAATGGGCTGGCCGCCGAATACGGTGTTGAGCATTTGCTCAGCTACTCTCAAGGTTCTGTATTGCGCGCCTTTCGCGAAGCCATTCGCCTGGGGCGTCTTCAGCGAGGCAGTTTTGCAGGCTCAGCCCCGGTTGCCGTCAATGCACAACCCAAGCGTTCCACTGAAACTTTGCTGGGGCAATCTGTTTCCATGCAGCGCGTTCGAGAACTAATTCAATGGTATGCGCCCACCGAGGGCAGTGTGTTCATACAAGGGCAAACGGGCACCGGCAAAGAACTGGTGGCGCAAGCCATACATGCGCAAAGTTCGCGAAATACCCAAGCCTTCATTGCCTTGAATTGCGCTGCGCTCACCGAGTCTTTGCTGGAGAGCGAGTTGTTTGGTTATGAGGAGGGTGCGTTTTCCGGTGCGGTCAAAGGAGGGCGTTCCGGCATTTTCGAAGCTGCCCACAAGGGCACTGTGTTTCTCGATGAAATTGGTGACATGCCCCTGAATTTTCAATCGCGCCTGTTGCGCGTACTTGAAGAAAGGGCTGTGCGTCGCATCGGCTCCACAAAAATACGCGGCACGGACTTTCGCCTGATCACCGCCACCCACGTGAATTTGCAGGCCAGCATGAGAGCCGGTCGCTTCCGGGAAGATTTGTACTACCGCATCAACGAATTGCGTTTGCATTTGCCGAGTCTGGCGGAGCGCAAGGAGGACCTGCCTTTGCTGGTGGAGTATTTTCTGGCCACCTCCAGCCCAGCCCCCGGCGTTCAACGGCGCAGGGATTTCATTGAACTGGCTTTGCCGATTTTTGAGTCCTATGCCTGGCCCGGTAGCGTTCGTGAACTCAGGCAGTGGTGCAAGCGCGCAGCTGTTTTTTTGGGGCAGTCCCAACCGCTGGGTGAAAGGCAGCTCTACGCATGGTTTCCTGAATTGCAGGAAAGTCCCAATGTCGTGCAGACGCCACCTGCCGCTGCCGCTTCAGTTCAATCAAGTAGCCGGAAGGCGGAACTAAAAAATGCGCGTTACGCCAGCGCAGTCAAAGCGATGCAATCCCACGGAAACAATGCCGCAGCCGCAGCCAAATCGCTGGGTGTGAGCCGGGTTACACTGTGGCGTATGCTTAAACCGCCCGAAGTCTAAGAGGTGCTTTTTGCAAACCATCCGTGGGTACCGGCTGGCAAAGCGGTGCCCGTCAAGCGGGCTTGTTTCAGCACGCCCCAGTAGTAGCGCAGGCTTGCCCTGTCGTGCAACACGCCCTCAAACTCAATCGGTCCCCAGTTGTTGTCCTGTGCTTTCAGCAAAATTTCAGCTGCTTGGGCAAGCTCTGCATTGCCGGGTGCGAAGGCGCTGAGTATCGGTTCGATTTGCGCCGGATGTATGCTCCACATTCTTAAAAATCCAAAGTCCCGGCGTGCCCGTTGGGCGTCTGCGGTGACTGCCTTCAAATCTTTGAATTGGGTGCAAACGTTGTGGGATGGTACTTTGCCGAAGCGATGGCAAGCCATTGAAATGCCCACGCGCGCATTCACCAGTATCGGGTGTTCAAATTGCCGGGGGCTCTTCATGGCGTCGTCGGCAATCGCGCCGTTGAAGTGGCTGACAAAATCCATCACTCCAAAAGACAGCGACTGCACGCGCATCAGTCCCGCAATTTTTTCAACATCCAGCACGGCGCCAGGCGTTTCTATCAATACATGAAGGGGTGGAGGCGTCTCCCAACCGTTTTGCTGGCAGCGGTATTCAATTTCAAAAATGGCGTGTTGTACGTCTTCGGCTGCACCCGCCTTGGGCAGCATTAAATAACTCAGTTGTTTGCTCGGGCTTGCCAGCAGCGTGTTCAGGTCGTCTTTGAAGGCGGGATGGTCTACCGGATGAATCCTGACCCCCAAACCTCTGCCATCCCAAGAAAAGCTTTGCAGTTGTTCTTGTGCCCAGCGCGCCGCTTGGGCCTCTTCACCCACTTTAGCGCCATCTTCAAGGTCCAGTGTGATGTCAAGCACAGGCCCGAGACCTTGCCTGACTGCCAGCGCCTTTTCATAAAATTTGGGATTGCCTGCATAGTGGTCACAAACCGGAAGAACCGCGCGGTTGGGCAGTGCATCAAACAGGACTTCTTCGGGTTGGAGGCTTGGCATGGTGTTTGATCCGTCGGAAAGTCGGCAGACGCCGTAGGTTTTTTTAAATAAGCTCGAACTTTAACATTCACATGGTTACCCATGAATTGGTACTCCCCTTATTCAGGTTCCCGCGTGCATCTCGGTCTTAACTTTTTTCGAATACTGCTTTTGCGCCTTGTTTTTTTCTTCTTGCTTTTCGGCACAGCACACTCGCAAGAAGCGATTTCTGTTCTCAAGTCTTATGAATTGCGAAACTCGGTCAGTCAGCCCAATGTGCCCCCTGCCTATGAGGGATTGTTAAGGCGTGCGCCCGTGGCAGGTCTTGACTGGTATTTCACCAGTCTGGCGCTGTCATTTGCTTCCCCCGACGCCATGAGTCGCCATCGCAGACACTTCGAGCGGGCTTTGGCTTTGGTGGTTCACCCCGGGCCAATGCCCGCCAACCTTGACGATCCCGAAGTCTTGGGTTTGCGCATCCGTGCACAAGACGGTCAGTTGTGGGAATTGTTTGCCCATGCACCCGTTGCAGCGATGCGAATGCAGCCTGCCGTCAATTTCCCAATTGGCGCGCCGTCCGGCGTGTTTCACACCGACGCTGCCGGCAGACGCTGGCGCAGCATGGGGCGGGTCGGTGCTGATGTGGCTTGGTCTCTGCTCGATACAGATGACAGCCTGAAATTCATTCGTCATGCCGATTCTCACGACAGCACCGCCGCCGTTTTTGTCTATTCCCTGAGCCGTTATGCACTGGAAACCGATGATCTGGCCTGGTTGCTGCAAACCCAATGGGTCAAGTCCGGGGAAGGGCGCACGCCGGCTACCACTATTTCGCGGCTTGATGTCTTGAAAGCGATGATCCGCCACAACCTGCTCAACGAGGTGGAGGGGCAACTGGTTCGTACATTTCGCAAAGACCGTGCACCTGACGGTCGCCCTTGGTCTTCGCGCTACCTCATGGACAACATTGAAGTACTGGCTTCTTTGAAAATTGCTGCAAAATTGTTTGAGCGCCTTGGGCAACCCGCGTATGCGAGCGTGTTGAATCGGTATGCCGGCACCATAGAGCAAGGCATCGCCGCGCTTACGGTGAAGGAAGGTTTGCCTGCAGTGGGTTATTTGCGATGGGAAAATAAAAGTCAGTGGCCGATAACGTCAGGTGAAATTTCCTTTTACCCGGAGGTGGGTTCCCAGTACTGGCTCACCCTGTGGTCCTTGCCGGTGTGTGGCCTCATCAAAACACCAGCCACAGAGCAATTTACTCAAATGGAGCCGCATTTTGGTGTGCACAGCGATTGGTGGCGCTCCAATCAGCCTAATTTTCAGATGGGTCTGGGGCCCTTTGTCGCCCGTTATGCCATTGATTCAGGCGCGCGTGCGAATGCTCAGCGCCTGTTGCGGCGCTTCCCTCAAGAAGGTTGCACACAAGACTGTACCGCTTTTGTACCTGATCTCATCAGCGATGCTGTTTTCCTTGAACAAATCAGAAATTACGATCGCTCTGGCGTTTGGGCCTTTCAATCGCAAACGAAAACTTGCGCAAAGCCATAGGCGTGAGCCAAACGTCAGGCCTTGGCTGTTTGCGTTGGCACGTTCGGCGAAAAAAAACCGACCGAAAAAAAACCGACCCTTTTGGGGCCGGTTTTTTCGTGATCTACTCACTGCGCCAGATAATCAGGCCAACAAGTGCTTCACACCTTCGCGCTCATCTTCCAATTCTTTCAGGGTGATGGCGATGCGCTCTTTGGAGAACGCATCAATTTCCAGCCCTTGAACAATCGTGTAGTTGCCGTTTTCGCACGTTACAGGGAAGCCGAACATGACATCTTTTGGAATGCCATAAGAGCCGTCTGATGGAATGCCCATGGTGGTCCACTTGCCGTTGGTGCCCAGTACCCAGTCACGAACGTGGTCAATGGCCGCGTTTGCAGCAGAGGCTGCTGAAGACAGGCCGCGAGCCTCAATAATGGCTGCGCCGCGCTTGCCAACGGTAGGCAAAAATACGTCGCTGTTCCACACTTGGTCGTTGATCATGTCTTTTACAGATTGACCGTCAATGGTTGCGTAGCGGTAGTCTGCGTACATGGTGGGGGAGTGATTGCCCCAGACGCACAGTTTTTCAATGCTGGAAACAGGCTTGCCGGTTTTCAGCGCGATTTGCGACAAGGCGCGGTTGTGGTCCAGACGCAACATTGCGGTGAAGCAGCTTGGGCTCAGGTCGGGTGCAGACTTCATCGCAATGTAGGCGTTGGTGTTTGCAGGGTTGCCAACAACCAGAACCTTGACGTTGCGGGACGCATTGTCGTTCAGGGCCTTGCCTTGAACCGTGAAAATGGCGCCGTTGGCTTCCAGCAGGTCTTTGCGTTCCATGCCTTTGCTGCGGGGGCGAGCACCAACCAGCAGAGCCACGTCTACGTCTTTGAATGCCACATTGGGGTCGTCGGTGATGACAACGCCGGCCAGCAACGGAAATGCGCAATCTTCCAATTCCATGACCACGCCCTTGACGGCGGGCAGTGCTGGGGTGATGTCCAGCAATTGCAAAATCACAGGTTGGTCTTTGCCCAGCATGTCGCCGTTGGCAATACGGAACAACAGGCTGTAGCCGATTTGTCCGGCGGCGCCTGTAACGGCAACACGCATTGCAGGTTTAGTCATTTAAAACTCCGGTCAGTGTAATAAAAACCCTCGGAGTTTAAACCCAATGGACACGCTTTTGGGGGTGGATGAAAGAAAAAACCAAAAAAAGTGAGCGTGAAAATAAAAATTACTGTTGTGTCTTATATAAGATACAGGAGTGGTGGTATATTTGGTCTCAGGATGTGTTCTTAAGTCTAGTTTCTTTTCAACCCGTCGAAGCAGGATGCCCGTGGTGCGATCCCCAACATTCAGTCCTCTCTATCAGCAAATCAAGGCGCTTATCATGCAAAGCCTTGGGCAGGGCGAATGGAAGCCGGGCGAACTCATTCCCTCTGAAGTCGAGTTGTCCCTGCGTTTTGGCGTCAGCCAAGGCACGGTCCGCAAAGCCATCGACGAACTCTCCAATGAAAATCTCTTGGTGCGTCGTCAGGGGAAGGGCACTTTTGTCGCTACCCACAACGAAGCACGCGCCCATTTCAGGTTTCTGCGTCTGGTGCCTGATACAGGTGAGCCGAAATACCCTGAAAGCCGCATCGTCGAATTCAAACGCCTGCGTCTGCCAGCAGACATCACCCGTCTACTCGAATTAAAAGCCGGCGAATCAGGCTTTGTCATCAGCAGGGTACTGTCTTTTAACGCAAAACCAACAGTTCTTGATGAAATATGGTTGCCGCTGGGGCCTTTTAAAGGGCTGACCATCGAGCAGCTAAACGCATGGAGCGGCCCCTTGTACGGTTTTTTCGAATCTGCATTCGATGTTTGCATGGTGTCGGCTGAAGAGCGAATCAAGGCGGTTTCCGCAGACAAAACACAAGCCGACTTGCTGGGCGTTGATCAGGGTTTTCCCTTGCTTTATGTCGAGCGTTTGTCTAGGGCATTCGGCGATAAACCCGTTGAAGTCAGGCGTGGCTGGTACGTTACAGACAATTTCTACTATAAGAACGAGCTTAGTTAAGATGTTGATTTTTGTTGAACTAAATTACCAAACGTCAGGTCAGTTATACAAACAGACGAATTTGCGTCAAAATAGCGCTCGAAGCTTAGCGAATTGTCCACCCGGTTTTATGGTGGCCGATTTTTTACAACAGGTTTTTTTAAACTTTACGAGATAGATCACGAATGTCAAACGTAGCTAAAAAACCGCGTCCGGTGTATCGAAATATCCACGTCACCCAGATTCTGCGGTACCGCTTGCCACTGGCAGGTCAATTGTCGATCTTGCATCGCGTCAGCGGCGCTCTTCTGTTTCTGGCCCTCCCCATGATCCTGCTGCCTCTGTTTGACCGCAGCATTACTTCTGAAATCAGTTTTGAAGAAATGAAGGGCATCGTTGCTCACCCTCTAGCCAAACTGGTTTTACTGGGCCTCATCTGGTCTTATATGCACCACTTCTGTGCCGGCATTCGCTATCTGGTTCTCGATCTTCACATAGGCACCGAGAAAGACGCGGCACAAAAGTCCGCCGCTATTGCTTTTGGTGTTAGCCTTACGCTGACTGCGGTTTTCGGTCTTAAACTTTTCGGAGTGTTTTAAGCATGGGCAACAATATCGGTTCAAAACGCATCGTTGTCGGCGCGCACTATGGCCTGTCAGAGTGGATCGCTCAGCGGGTTACGGCAGTCATCATGTCCGTCTACACCATAGGCTTGCTCATCGCGGTCCTGTTCACCTCAGACCTGGGCTATGAGCAGTGGGTGCATTTTTTCAATTTCGAAGTTTTTTCCCTGCCTTTGGGGAAAATCCTGGCCTTGTTGGCCATGTTGTCCCTTTGCTACCACGCATGGTTCGGCATCAGGGACATCTGGATGGATTATGTTAAGCCCACTGGAGTGCGCTTGGGGCTGCAGGTACTGACGATTCTTTGGCTCGTTGGTTCTGCCGGGTACGCTGCACAAATTCTTTGGAGGGTCTAACAAGTGGTAGGCATCAAGACTTCTCTGCCGCGTCGTCGATTTGACGCGGTGATCGTGGGGGCGGGCGGTGCAGGAATGCGTTGTTCGTTACAGCTCGCGGAAGCAGGCCTGAATGTTGCAGTTTTGTCCAAGGTGTTTCCGACTCGTTCGCACACCGTGGCTGCACAAGGGGGCATTGGCGCGTCTTTAGGCAACATGTCTGAAGACAACTGGTACTGGCACATGTTTGACACCGTCAAGGGGTCAGACTACCTGGGCGACCAGGATGCCATCGAATTCATGTGCCGCGAGGCGCCCAAGGTCGTTTACGAACTTGAGCACTTCGGCATGCCATTCGACCGCAACCCGGACGGCACCATTTACCAGCGTCCTTTCGGCGGTCACACCGCCAACTTCGGCGAAAAACCCGTTCAGCGCGCTTGCGCAGCGGCCGACCGTACCGGTCATGCCCTGTTGCACACGCTTTACCAACGCAACGTTCGCGCAAGAACCCAGTTCTTTGTCGAATGGATGGCCTTGGACATCATTCGCGACGCCGACGGCGACGTGATCGGCGTAACAGCGCTTGAAATGGAAACCGGCGAGGTCATGATCCTCGAAGCCAAGGTCACCGTGTTCGCCACTGGCGGCGCAGGTCGTATCTGGGCAGCCTCCACCAACGCCTTTATCAACACCGGCGACGGTATGGGTATGGCCGCGCGTGCAGGCATTCCGCTTGAAGACATGGAATTCTGGCAGTTCCACCCCACGGGTGTGGCGGGTGCCGGTGTTCTGGTGACGGAAGGTGTGCGCGGAGAAGGCGGTATTTTGCTGAACTCCAACGGCGAGCGTTTCATGGAGCGCTATGCGCCTACCTTGAAAGACTTGGCACCACGCGACTTCGTTTCCCGCTCCATGGACCAGGAAATCAAGGAAGGTCGCGGTTGCGGACCGAACAAAGACCACGTGTTGCTCAAACTGGATCACCTGGGTGCTGACGTCATCAACAAGCGTCTGCCTTCCATTCGTGAAATCGCCATCAAGTTTGCCAACGTTGATCCGATCAAAGAACCCATTCCAGTGGTGCCTACCATCCATTACCAGATGGGCGGCATTCCTACGAATTTCTATGGTCAGGTGGTTGCACCGAAAAATGGCAACCCCAACGAAATCATCAACGGCATGTACGCCATTGGCGAATGCGCTTGCGTTTCAGTGCACGGTGCAAACCGCTTGGGTACCAATTCATTGCTGGATCTCGTTGTGTTTGGTCGTGCTGCAGGCAATCACATTGTCGGTCAGAACTTCAAGGCCAAGAGCCACAAAGATCTGCCAGCAGATGCAACCGACGTCACCATGGCCCGTCTGGGTCGCCTCATGGATTCCAAGAGTGGTGAACGCAGCCAGGACATCGCAAACGACATTCGCAAGAGCATGCAGCACCACTGCGGCGTGTTCCGCACCAATGAGCTGATGGGTGAGGGTGTTTCCATCATCAACCAACTGGCTGAGCGCAGCAAAGATGTTCACATCAAGGACAAATCCAAGGTGTTCAATACCGCCTTGGTTGAAGCGCTTGAGCTGGACAATCTGGTTGAAACTGCAAAAGCCACCATGGTGTCTGCAGATGCGCGCAAAGAAAGTCGTGGAGCGCATGCGCACCGTGACTGCCCTGACCGCGACGATGCAAACTGGATGAAGCACACACTTTGGTACTCTGAAGGCAATCGTCTCGACTACAAGCCAGTGAATCTGAAGCCACTGACAGTTGAGACCTTCCAGCCTAAAAAGCGTACGTTCTGATTTTTTTGAGGTAAGAGAGAAATGAGCGGAAAACGCAAAGTACGGTTTGAAATTTACCGTTACGATCCTGATACAGGCGTGGCACCACGCATGGAAAAGCTCGAAGTTGAACTTGAGCCCACCGACAAAATGCTGTTGGATGCCCTGATGCGAATCAAGAGCGATGTGGATGACAGCCTGTCATATCGCCGTTCCTGCCGTGAAGGTGTTTGTGGCTCTGATGCCATGAACATCAACGGCAAGAATGGTTTGGCTTGCATCACAAACTTGCGCGACCTTAAAGAACCCATCGTTCTGAAACCGTTGCCAGGCCTGCCAGTGATTCGTGATCTGATCGTCGACATGACGCAATTTTTCAAGCAGTATCACTCCATCAAGCCTTACTTGGTGAACGATACACCTCCGCCTGAGAAAGAGCGTCTGCAGTCGCCTGAAGAGCGGGAAGAGCTGGACGGCCTGTATGAATGCATTTTGTGCGCATGCTGTTCAACCAGTTGCCCTTCTTTCTGGTGGAACCCTGACAAGTTCGTCGGTCCTGCCGGCCTGCTGCAGGCTTACCGCTTTATTGCGGACAGCCGAGATCAGGTCACTGGCGATCGTCTGGACAACTTGGAAGACCCATACCGCTTGTTCCGTTGCCACACCATCATGAACTGCGTGGATGTTTGTCCGAAAGGTCTGAACCCCACCAAAGCCATCGGTAAGATCAAAGAACTGATGGTTCGGCGTGCGGTTTAAAAATCGTACATAATTATTGACACATATTGGGGTGGTGCAGTGCACAACCCCATTTTTTTGTTTTAAGCTATGAACAGTTTCAGTCATCAGTCTGATGCAGCACAGCGTGCGCGGCTTCGTTGGCGTGCGCGGCGTGGTCTGCTGGAAAACGATTTGATTATCCAGCGGTTTTTTGATCGTCACGAACTTGAGTTGTCGGATCAAGACGTGGAAGCACTTACTGAGTTGTTTGAAATGACCGACAACGAATTGCTTGAAGTCATTTTGGCCCGCAAAGAACTGGAAGGCGGTTTGGACACTCCCGCCGTTCATCGCGTGGTCAAGATGTTAAGAGATGTTTGAATTTATAAAGTCTAATAAGAGGAAAGCCAAATGACAGCTGAGATCAAAGCCACACTATCGTTTTCTGACGGTTCGCCGTCGGTTGAGTTTCCCGTGCACAAAGGCACCGTAGGTCCTGATGTAATCGATATCCGTACGCTTTACGGAAAAACCGGCAAGTTCACCTACGATCCTGGTTTCCTGTCTACCGCTGCCTGTAATTCAAAAATCACCTACATTGATGGCGACAAGGGCGAGTTGCT
>JBEIKS010000049.1:0-12100 GCA_040379625.1 Burkholderiaceae bacterium | reverse complement strand
GGTTGCCATTCTTTCGGCATTCTTCGGAACAATTCCCTGCCATCCCAAAAAAGGCTTTATACCAATAAAATCAATTGGATAAAACATCATTTTGACGGCAATAATCTTGGTTACGTAACCAATCATCGCCGCTACAAGCGGAATTGAAAGATACAGCAACAAGTGTTCTTGAAAATCTATAGAAATGGCCGTCCAATCCATTGTGTCTCCAATCTGTTTTATTGTATTAACAGTTCTTAAATATTTGTTCGCCGTATATACTTGCGGAAACGCCGGCGCAGAACCGCTATAAAAAAGCTTCAAAAAGTCGCTAGGTATATCACAAAAACATGACGCTCCATCACCTTTAAGTAAATTACCGTGCTTCTTGACTCAATTTTTGCATTCGCAATTCTTTGCTCAGTAGGAATTTTACCGGTAAGCCACACAATTGGCACCGGGGGATTGTTGCAGGCACTTTCCAGACCTGTGCAGTTGCGCTCGCTGCCAGATTTTGTGCATGCGTGGCTAAAAAGTTTGCTAAACGACATGGCAGAGTTGGCGGCTCAAGGTGCGCTTACCGTTTTGTTGCCGCCCAAGGTCATGGCACAACGGCTTGATCCCTACATTCTTGCAGGGATTTTGTGTGAGCCCATGCAGTTGGCCGCAGACAGGGCAATTTCACAGGCCTTGAGCAAACACTCGCCCATGGTTTGGGAAATGCTTCCTTCTTTTGTGCAGGAAAAAATAAAGTTGCTGGCCAGTCAGCGGGTGCCTGTTGTGTCCATTGAAGTGGCCAAGGCCATTTGCAGCGACCCGGCCCGGTTTGCCGACCTGAAGTCACAGGCAGTCAAAAAAATGTTGTCACAGCCCAAAGTCTTGATCGACCTGGTGGTTGAGGCTGGCAAAGCGCCCATGCAGTTTTTGTTGAAACTCAGTGTTGCTTGGGGAGGCTTGGTTGTTTTACTGGCTTACCTGTGCTGGACGTTTAGCCATTCCGTGTTTTTTACCCTGCTGATGTGCTGCGCCGTGGGTTATGTCTGCCACTGGTTTGCCATTGAGTTGCTCTACTTTACCCCTCGGAAAATAGGGCGGTTTCAGATTAACTGGTACGGTCCGTTCTACACGCGTCAGGCTGAAATCGCCAAAGCCTACACCCATGTCGTTGTTACGGAGGTCATGCTGGTGGACGATCTGATCGTCGAGTTGATCAGCGGTGTTCGTTCCGCGCGCTTGCACAAAATGTTGCACGTACTGGTGTCCGATTCAGTCGATGAAGCGGTTAAATCACTCAAGCCGGTGGTGGTCAACGTCATCGGCGTCAAAAACTGGCAAAACGTCAAGCACGATCTCGCTGAATGTTTTTGGGCGGAATTGGGCTTGCACATGGGCAATGCAAAAGCCTACATCGATGAATCGCTGGCGCTGCAAAAAACCATAGAAACGCGTTTGAACGAAATGTCGTCGCGTGAGTTTGAAGATGTTTTCCGTCCCACTGTCTCTTCCATCGAAAAGTACTACCCGCTGCTGGGTGCGTTTGCAGGAAGTCTAACAGCTGCATTGGTCATGATTTCCGACCGTTTAATGGTTCAATTTTAAAAGCCATTGAATCAATGGCATGAGGAGTGAAGGTTTTCTATCTCTGCTCTAATTTGTTTAAAGGCAGGGCCGCACCTCATACTTACGGCATTGAAAATTGAGTGTCGGCAGGTTCTATGCGTTGGCGCAGTGAAAAATCGTTGGCTTGGTACATCGTGTGGGTGGGTTTCGCCATGTCTTTGGGCACCTTGGTGGCATTTTCGCTCGGTGTCTGGTTGTTTTTGCCCATGGCAGCAAAAGAGATTGTCGACAGGGAATTTAGCGCCGTGTTCACCAACGGTGGAGGCTTCAGTTGGGTAGGACCAGCTGTTTTCCTGCTGACGTCCATTTCCCTTCTGGTCATCATGGGCCGCTTGTTGGGGCGGTGGGCCATGAGAGACATGGAGGGCCTGATCAGTTTTGCGTCCCCCTTGCTCAAGGGCGCTGGAAACTGGGCGCGTTTGCCAAAGTTTGCCACCTCGGAAATCAGCCAGTTGGCAGAGGCTTTGAATCTGCTGCATGAACGCAACCAAGAGCAGCAACGGCACATAGTGCAAAACGCAGAACAGAGGTTCAAGCGCTTGTTTGAGGAAATGCGCAGCGCTGTTGGCATACAACGGGCTGTTTTCAACGATGCAGGTGAAGTGGTTGATTATCAGTTCCTTGCTGTCAACCCGTCCTTTGAAAAGCTGGTTGGCAATCCGGCCAACCTTGTCGTGGGTCGTACCATCCGCGAATTGGATCCTGAGGCCGATCTTTCATCAATCCGTCGATTCGCAAACGTGGTTGTAGATGGTGTGTCCGTCGAATTTGAAGTTTTTGATCCTCGTTTAAAGAAGTTTTTCGATGTCCGCTCATTTCGAACGCGCCCGGGCGAGTTTGCGTTGTTGATGCTTGACATCACAGAACGAAAACAGGCTGAGGCCCAATTGCAGTCAGCCATTGATGCAGCGAAAGCCGCCAGTCAGGCCAAGAGTGTTTTTCTGGCGACGGTCAGCCATGAAATCAGAACTCCCATGAATGGCGTGATTGGCATGAGCGATTTGCTGCTGGATGGAAATTTGGAGCCAGAGCAGCGGGAGTTCGCGCAAATGATCAAAAGCTCAGCGGAATCGCTGATGACGGTGATCAATGACGTGTTGGACCTCTCCAAAATAGAGTCAGGGAAAATTGACCTGATCATGCAACCCTTGAATTTGAAACAGTTGCTTTCCGAGGTGTTTGCGATTGTATCCATTCGGTTAAAAGAAAAAAACCTGCAGTCCAGCATTGAAGTGGGAGGGGACATTCCACTCTCCATGGTTGGTGATTTATGCCGTTTGCGTCAAATTTTACTGAATCTGGTGGGTAATGCAGTCAAGTTTACCCATGCAGGTGGTATTTCGGCCACTGTGGAGCTCTTTCCCAAACAGAATGAAGAACGGTTGCGCAAAGGTCAGCTTTTTAATATTCGTTTTGAAATCAGTGACACCGGTATTGGAATTCCAGCCGACCAGTTGGAAAATATTTTCAATCCATTTACGCAGGCAGATTCCTTCACCACCCGTCGCTATGGGGGCACCGGTTTGGGTTTGACCATTTCCAGAAAATTGGTGCACCTCATGGACGGTGTCATGGGCGTCAAGAGCGAGCCAGGAGTGGGGTCCACATTTTGGTTCGAAGTACCGATGCGGGCCTTGGAGGACTTTGAATCCACATCCCCCAGACGCAAGACCGACCTCGTTCAACCACAGACGGCGCTCTGAACCGTTTATTGCGGAAACGCCACGTCAGCGTGTTGCTTGGCTCACATCTGCCAGTAAGGAGTCGGAAAACTCAAAACTCAAAAAACCGATAGACTTGAGGCAGTTGAAAGTACAGATCAATAAAAGCGTAAGAGAGGGTTTGATATGGGCATGACGGTTGAACAGGTAGGGGCGGCGCTGAAGGAAATCATTGACCCGAACCTGAAGAAAGACCTGATGGCTGCACGGTGCATCAAGAATATTCAGGTGGACGGCGACGATGTCAGCCTTGACCTGGAGCTGGGTTATCCGGGCAAGAGCCAAATAGATGGCATGCGCAAGTCCATTATTGCCAAGTTGCGCGCCATCCCCGGCATGGGCAATGTGAGTGTCAATGGCAGTGTCAAGATTGTCGCGCATGCGGTTCAGCGCGGCTTGAAACCGCTGCCCAATGTCAAGAACATCATTGCAGTGGCTTCAGGCAAGGGCGGGGTTGGAAAAAGTACAACAGCTGTCAATCTGGCGTTGGCCTTGTCTGCCGAGGGTGCAAAGGTCGGTATTTTGGATGCCGACATTTACGGCCCGTCCCAACCCACCATGCTGGGCATTGTAGGTCGGCCGGAAACCGCCGATGGCACTATCATTGAACCGATGGAAGGGCACGGTATTGAAGCCATGTCCATGGGTTTCATGATCGATGAAGACACGGCGATGGTGTGGCGCGGCCCCATGGTTTCCAGCGCGCTTGAGCAGTTGTTGCGTCAAACCAACTGGGGTGACTTGGACTATCTGATTGTTGATATGCCCCCCGGTACCGGTGACATCCAACTTACCTTGTCGCAAAAGGTTCCGGTAACCGGCGCGGTTATTGTGACCACGCCTCAGGATATCGCGCTGCTGGATGCGAAAAAAGGTTTGAAAATGTTCGAGAAGGTGGGGGTTCCCATTCTCGGTATCATTGAAAACATGGCCATTCATGTTTGCACGCAATGCGGTCACGCTGAACATATTTTTGGCGAAGGCGGCGGAGAGCGCATGGCGGGCAAGTACGGTATTGAGTACTTGGGTGGTTTGCCTTTGGATATTCGTATCCGTGAACAGGCAGATTCCGGCAAGCCTACCGTTGTGGCGGATCCGGACGGAACGCTGGCACAAACCTACAAGACCATTGCAAGACGTGTGGCTGTGAAAGTGGCTGAAACTTCAAAAGACATGAGCTTGAAGTTCCCCAGTATTGTTGTTCAAAACACCTGATCAGGTTTCGGCGGGTTTACCGCTCTCGGCAGATGCAGTGGATGTGTCTGCTGAGGCCTCAGGTGCGTCTGCGGTTACGGTTTTACTCGCAGCCTTCTTTTTGGAAGCTGCGGCATGCCTGTCTGCCTTCTGGTCAATTGCGTTTTTGTCTGTAACAGAACGCTTTTTCTGGATTCTTTTTGGGGTTGCCCCTTTGGCTTTTTTGACGGGTTCCAGCGCCGGGACGGGCTCCTGTCCTGCCATCGCCAGATTCAGAGTGTCCAGACAAGTCCACAAAATATCCAGCTTGAATTGCATGATGTCCAATGCATATTCTTGGTCTTCGCGGTTGGTGAAGTAATCCATGATTGCAGACAGGCTCAGGTCATAATCCCGCTTGGCTTCAGCGGCTCTTTGTGTGAAAAAGTCGGCAGCTTTTGCGTCTGGCTTTTTGTAATGGGTGCCCAGGGCCTCCAACAGCGTTTTCCAGTAATCTGCGCTGGCCAATTCGCTCCCACTGGCACAAACAGCCTCTTGCCATGGCGCCCGTCTTGCAAAGTTCAGGTAGGAATCGACAGCAAACCGCACGCCTGGCGTTACCTGACTGAAATTCAGAAGTTGTTCCCTCTGCAGGCCCTGAGACTCGGCCAGACGGCACCAATGTTCAATCGCACCGGATTTGCTGTCTTGGCCATCTTGCTCAAGCAAGCGTCTGGTCCAGCCTCGGCGAAAGTCAATGTCTTCGCAGTTGGAGAGTATTGCTGCGTCTTTTAGTGAAAGATTCACCTGAAAGTAGAATTCGTTACTCAGCCAGCCCTGCAGTTGCGCTTCCGTGAGTTGCCCAGACAGCAGTTTCTGGAAAAACGGGTGCTTGCCAATGCCTTGTTTGAGCTTGTTTTTTATGTGTTTTTCAAAATCTTTGTGAGACCAAGCGGTGTGGTGGTCACCACCTGAAACAGGTGACACCCCGCTCAAGGTTTTTTGCCACGCTTCGCCAACAGCGTTGCCGATTTTTGATTGAATGGCTGCGTCAATGGTGTTGGTGACTGTACCCCCCACTGCTTGAGTCACAGCCTCTGCTGTGTTTTGAACGCGGTTGCCCAATTTGGAAATGACGTTGCGGAACAGACTCACAGGCATATCTCTCTTAACAAAAACCCCACACCAGACTGTAACATGACTGTTCTGCGTAGCAACCCCGTGCTGAAAGTTCCATGGATTCTCATTTTGAAAAATTAGCCTCTCCCGGTTTACCCGGCGAGCAATCTACGCTTTGGAGAGAGCCCAGTGAATTGATTCAAATTTCAGGCTCGCGGTTGGCATTGTGGTGCGAATATCCACGGCTGGATGGGGAGTTGGACAGCACGCCTTGGTTGGTCCTGCATGGCGGGCCCGGTTCACGGATGGGGGCAGATCTTGTCCAGCCGTTGCGCAGAACCTCGTCGCCTTGGTGGGGGTTTGACCAGCGCGGTTCTGGTCTGAGCGAGACAGCAAATTTACCTGATTTAGACACGGAAAGACTGGTCGATGACGCCTTGGCGTTGGCACAGCATCTCGGATTGCGTCGTTTTCATGTGCTTGGTGGGTCGTGGGGGGCGACGCTGGCGCTTTGTCTGGCGGCCCGTGCGCCTGAGCAGGTTGCCTCACTGGTGCTGCGGGCTCCTTTTATTCCATTCAGGCCCCGGGTCGATGCCTATTTGCTTTCTTTGAAGCAGCGGCATGAAGCCTTGTTCATCAAGGCGTTTGGTCACGATACCCATTGCAAGCCCGTGTGTGACTTGATACAGAACGGGCAAGCCGAGCAAATCGAGTTGGCCTGCCGGGTGTGGAGTTTCCTTGATTCTTCGTTGCTGCGTAATGTGCCCATCGACCCGGCACAGGGCCTGCCTGAGTTGAGTGCTGAAGAATTGGCCGCCATGGTGAGGAAGTTCAAGGTACAAGCCCATTTTTTGATGCATGACTGCTTTATCAGTCCGCAGCGTTGGGTCGATGACGTAGCGGCAATTCACGCCTCTGCCATGCCTGTCAGTATTGTTCAAGGCAGTGCAGACACCGTATGCCCACCCGGCGGGGCGCGTTTTTTGGCGGAGATGCTGCCTTTGAGTCAGCTCATCGAGCTACCTAATCAGGGGCATCTGGCAGGCTCCCCTCACATGATCTCCGCATTGGCTCAGGCCGTGCAGGCACATCGCAGACCGACTGCAAAAATAATGAGCCTTCGTTCACGTAAACCCCAATAAAAAAGCTGAACTTAATTTTAATTACCTCAACTCACTATTAACAGAACAATGGAGAGTTGGTATGGCGTTACCCCCAGACTTTGAGGCGGCGAAGCTTCGTTCCGCCCAAGCTACACTCAAATTAGGTAAGCCGGGCGAGTTACACCACGTTGCTGCTGAGGCAGTACTTTGCGCAAATATCCTGGGACTGAATCCTGAAACGCTTGCAAATCTGAAGACAGCCGGGGAAACCTTCGGCATGGTGCTGACCGCTCAAGAAGACCAGTTGTGTTTGAGCGCCGAGGATATTGAGCTGCTGGTTCGAAAAGGCCACTCAGAAGACGAAGATTGGCTGGTATTTGCATTCCCCATCTTGAATGTCGATGACGAAGATGCCAAAGAAGTGTTCAGCTATTTTTCTGTCTTGAGTCATCAAACAGCACATGCAATTGATTTCCCGATGATCTTCGGCATGAACCCTAAAAGCCGCGATATGGAAGTCCTTCTGCAAGTGCACATTGAAAGTATGGGTGTTGATGAAATGACCCATTTAATGGCGGTCTTCATAGAAAGTGTCCGCCACACTTTACAGGTTCACGAATAACTTGAATTTTTTTAAGGGGCTTGATGTGAAAACCCAATTTGTACAGAGCCTGACACCATTAAAAAATGCGGGTAGCCTCATAGCCCATCATTGTTACAAGAACATAGAGCGTGCTGGGCAGCGCCAAAATTATTTTCGTCAGGCGAGTACTTCCGATTTTGTCAGATGGTTTGGAAGCAAGTTTCGCTACTCTTCTGATTACATTTGCGCGCACCCCTCTGAGTTCTCAAGCTCTGTGAGTGTTTTAGCGCGTTTGGGTAACCGTTCTGAAGAGTTTGGCGAAATGATGTTCAGGGCTGCAGGTTGCGCATCGCGTTTTGTTGGGGGGGCGGTGCCTGGCGCATTGCGTTTACTGGTTGGCAAAGGGCGTTTCATCCAGCGGTTAAAGAAAAAGCTGGGCAAGGACTTTGGGCTCACTGACGAACAAATGGGGCGGCTTTTTGATGTGATGGTCAAGAAGGGGGCTTTCTCCGCTTTCGGCCTGTCCAAGTACGATTTAACGCCCGAAAAGTTCGACTGCCTGTTGGCTTCCCTCACGCAGGAAGAGCGTGAGGGTGCAGGCCTGAGTGGTCTGGAGCCAAATCAAAAAACCGCTTTGCAGGCAGCCATTGTCAAGGCGGATCTGCGTCGCTTGGTCTCGCAGCGTTCGCTGGCAACCAAAGTCGCCATGGCGGTCGGTTGTGCAGCCATTGCACTTGCCTATTTTGCAGTTTATACGGCATTCAAATGTGTAGAAATGGGAATGGCGTCTTCGTTTTTCATCAAGTTCGGCATGGTATCTGCTTTGGCCTATACCTTGGGGTTTATATTTCGCAGTACTGCAACCATCGTGGCCCGCACCACCCAGGCCCACAATGGCAGTTACACTTCACCGCAAAACAAAAAAAATTACTTGTCCCTTTACGACCAATCCGCAAAGTTTTTGCGCGACTTCCGAAATGACAACCCCATCACCGGTAAAAAACTCAAAGCCTTGGCAGATGCCCACAAACAGAAAGATGATCAACACGAAGCCTGTTCCATGGCCTTGCTTGCGCAAGACAAACGTTCTTGGGTGCGATGCCCCGCAAAGTTGGCTAAAGGTCTGGATGTGGCAACCGACATTCTGTTCAGTTTGGACAGGGTGATTGGTCAAGGGGGTTCCCGCTCCGCTCAGCATTCGCTTTTCCGTTATGAGGACAACGTCAAGCATGACGTGGGCATCAGTGCAAACGGAAAGTGCAATTACAATTGGAAGTTCAAAAAGGGTGAGGGTGTTCGCAAGGCGCTGGCCTCTTTCGTTGGGCGCGGCGGCGCAGATTGTCTTGGAATGGCCGTTGGCTGTGCCAGTTGCAGTGTTGCATGGACTTCGCTTAATCTGGCGTTGCCAGCCGGCGTGATGTTTCCAGTGGCCGCCGTTGGTGGTGCTTCTGGTGGTTTGGCCCTCGGCTTTGCTTCTGTGGCAGCCATTGGCTGGGGCAGTGCCGCGGTCATCGATGCTGGCGTGCTGGTGGCAACAAAAGTGGCACAATTGGGGGGCGAAAAAAAACCGCAAGACACCCCTTTGTTGGATCCTCAGAGCAATAAAGCGTAACGGTGATGCAAGCACTGAATTTTTAAATAGGTTTTAAAAAAAATGAGCATTAAATCAGACACGTGGAGTAGAAAAATGGCTCAGGAACACGGCATGATAGAGACGTTTGAGCCTCAGCAGGTGCGCTATTCGGATGATGGCAGACGGCTGGTGAGCTATGGCACATCAAGTTACGGCTACGACATTCGCTGTGCCAACGAATTCAAAATTTTCACCAACATTAACAGCACCATTGTAGATCCCAAAAATTTCGATGAAAAAAGCTTTGTCGATTTCAAAGGCGATGTTTGCATTATTCCGCCCAATTCGTTCGCATTGGCCCGCACCATGGAATACTTCCGGATTCCTCGCAGTGTTCTGACCATTTGTTTGGGTAAAAGTACCTACGCGCGTTGCGGCATTATTGTGAATGTGACGCCCTTCGAGCCTGAATGGGAGGGTTACGTCACCCTGGAGTTCTCCAACACCACGCCCTTACCAGCAAAAATTTATGCCGGTGAGGGTTGTGCCCAGGTGTTGTTTTTCGAGAGCGATCAGGTTTGTGAAACCTCTTACAAAGACCGTGGGGACAAATATCAAGGGCAAGTAGGAGTTACATTGCCGAAGACTTGATTGGATCGGGACATCATGATGCGGCCAATATTAAGCAAGGTGGCCAAACCTGTGAGTGCCAGTGCCGCTGTGGTCAGTGAGTGGTGCGCTTTGCTCACTGACATGTCTGGATTGTTGGTCAGGTCGACGAGATGTTTCTTGATGGCTGGGTAGTTCAATGTTCATTCTGTGCTGCTAGAGCTGGTTTGAAGCGTTAGGTTGCAAGTTCATGATTCCTCTGTTTTTTGAATAGACACTGTTACGTCATAAACCCTAAAAGAAACCCCAAAGGGTAGGCCGTTGAGTTGTGCAAAAACAAAAAAAGGTTCCATCAAGAAAAAAGACTGTTGGGCACAACCAAAAACATACCGACTCAACCCAATTGCACCTTCATACTTCTTAGAATTGTCGGATAATGAGCGCCTGCCGGTTGGGCGCTACACCGACCCAGACTTTT
The DNA here is from genome assembly GCA_040379625.1 of Burkholderiaceae bacterium. Taxonomy (GTDB): domain Bacteria; phylum Pseudomonadota; class Gammaproteobacteria; order Burkholderiales; family Burkholderiaceae_B; genus SXZD01. Next base: position 2,142 of record JBEIKS010000049.1, on the reverse strand, counting down.
CGCTCCAAACAGAGGTTTGACCCATGAAATTTCGCTTTCCCATTGTCATCATCGACGAAGACTACCGTTCCGAAAACACCTCGGGTCTGGGTATTCGCGCCTTGGCTCAGGCCATTGAAACCGAGGGGGTTGAGGTACTCGGCGTCACGAGTTATGGTGATTTGTCACAATTTGCGCAGCAGCAAAGCCGCGCATCCGCTTTTATTTTGTCGATTGACGATGAAGAGTTCACGCCCGGGCCTGATCTGGATCCGGCGCTGATCAATCTTAGAACCTTTATTGAAGAAATCCGATTTAAAAACTCTGAAATTCCGATTTATCTTTACGGTGAAACGCGTACCTCGCGTCACATTCCCAATGATATTTTGCGTGAGTTGCATGGTTTCATCCACATGTTCGAAGACACGCCGGAGTTTGTTGCGCGTCACATCATCCGTGAAGCCCGCTCTTATCTGGACTCCTTGGCCCCGCCGTTTTTCCGTGCCTTGCTGGCCTATGCCCAAGATGGTTCTTATTCCTGGCACTGCCCCGGGCACTCAGGTGGCGTGGCTTTCCTGAAAAGCCCTGTGGGTCAGATGTTTCACCAGTTTTTTGGCGAGAACATGCTGCGCGCAGACGTCTGCAATGCGGTGGATGAATTGGGTCAATTGCTTGACCACACCGGTCCGGTGGCTGCGTCTGAGCGAAATGCGGCGCGTATTTTTAATGCCGATCATTGTTTTTTTGTGACCAACGGAACGTCCACCTCAAACAAGATGGTGTGGCATGCGAACGTGGCCCCCGGGGACATTGTGGTGGTGGACCGGAATTGCCATAAGTCAATTTTGCACGCCATCACCATGACTGGCGCCATTCCGGTGTTTTTAACACCGACACGTAACCACCTGGGCATTATTGGTCCTATTCCGCTGGAAGAGTTCAAACCCGAAACCATCGCCAGAAAAATTCAGGCCAATCCGTTTGCGCGCGAGGCGTTGTCTAAAAAGCCACGTATCCTGACCATTACCCAAAGCACCTACGATGGCGTTTTGTACAACGTGGAAATGATCAAGGAGGTCTTGGGCGACTACATTGACACCCTGCATTTTGACGAAGCCTGGTTGCCGCACGCTACTTTCCACGATTTTTACCGCAACATGCATGCAATTGGCCGCGATAGACCAAGACCTCAAGACCCCTTGGTGTTTTCCACGCAGTCTACCCACAAGTTGTTGGCCGGACTTTCCCAAGCCTCACAAATCCTGGTGCAGGAATCCGAAAACCGCAAGCTCGACAGGCATATTTTCAACGAAGCCTACCTGATGCACACCTCCACCAGTCCGCAGTACGCCATTATTGCTTCCTGCGATGTGGCGGCAGCCATGATGGAGCCACCTGGCGGTACAGCGTTGGTTGAAGAAAGTATTCTGGAGGCCTTGGATTTCCGCCGTGCCATGCGCAAGGTGGATGAAGAATTCGGTTTGGACTGGTGGTTCAAGGTCTGGGGCCCGGAGATGCACGCCGAAGAGGGCATGGGCTCAAGCCAGGACTGGGTGATACATGCCGAGGATAACTGGCATGGTTTCGGTAATCTTGCTCCGGGGTTCAATATGCTGGACCCGATCAAGGCCACGGTGGTTACCCCAGGGTTGGATTTGTCAGGGCAGTTTTCGGAAATTGGAATTCCGGCTTCAATTGTGACCAAGTATTTGGCCGAACATGGCGTGATTGTTGAAAAAACCGGACTGTATTCATTTTTCATCATGTTCACCATCGGTATTACAAAAGGCCGCTGGAACACCTTGGTGACTGCGTTGCAGCAGTTTAAGGATGACTTCGACCGCAACCAACCCATGTGGCGCGTTCTTCCCGATTTTTGCAAGCTCCAGCCACGTTATGAACGCGTGGGTTTGCGCGACTTGTGCCAACAAATCCATGGCATTTACAGAACCCATGACATTGCCCGCATGACCACAGAGATGTATTTGTCTGACATGATTCCTGCGATGAAGCCATCTGATGCTTGGGCAAAAATGGCTCACCGTGACATTGAGCGTGTGGTCATTGATGACTTAGAAGGCCGGGTCACAGCGATGTTGGTAACGCCTTATCCACCAGGTATTCCTTTGTTGATTCCAGGTGAGCGTTTCAATAAGCGCATCG
>JBEIKS010000048.1:0-12208 GCA_040379625.1 Burkholderiaceae bacterium | reverse complement strand
TCTCGCCTTGGCCTGTCTGGTTACCCTGACGGCAGACCCGTGGGCAGCCACCACACCTGGGTTTTTGTTGTCTTTTGGTGCAGTGGGCATGCTGCTCTACAGCAGCGTGGGCAGGAAAAGCCATAAAAAGCAGCGATTCAAGGGGCTCAGCGCATTGCTGCGGGCGCAGTGGGTGGTGTTGGTGGGTTTGATGCCCTTGAGCATGGCGCTGTTCGGGCAGCAAAGCTGGGCCGGGCCTGTTGCCAATGCAGTGGCCATTCCCTGGATGAGCTTTGTGGTCACACCCCTGGCCCTGTGCGGCTCCCTCACCGGCCTTGAATTTCCACTGGTCTGGGCCAACGCCTGCATTGAGCCACTGTGGCGCTTCCTGTGCTTGCTGGCCTCCCAGCCCTGGGCATTGCAACCGGTTGCGCAGGCGCCTTGGTGGGTCACGGGCATCAGCCTTGTTGGCGCTTTTCTGGCCTTGTCGCCCAATGGCATTCCCGGCAAGTGGCTCGGTGTGGCGTGTGTCTGCCTGCCGTTGCTGTGGCAACCGGAAAAACCCGCACACGGCACCTTCTGGATGGAAATACTGGACATAGGCCAAGGCAACAGCATCGCCATCCGCACCCGCAACCACTGGATGCTGGTGGACACAGGCTCGGCCACCAGCCCCGAAAACGACAACGGTCTGCGGGTGGTGCTGCCGTGGTTGTGGCGCCATGGCCGCAACGAGCTTGATGTCCTGCTGCTGTCTCACGCTGACAACGACCACGCCGGCGGCGCCGCCACCGTACTGAACTACGCCCATGTCAAAAAACTGTTGAGCAACGACCCACCGCCGCAGCCGCCAAAAAGTCTGAATGCACCGTTACAGGGCGAAGCCCGCCCGCCCAGTGCCCAGCCCAGCCCCTGCCTTGCTGGCATGCACTGGGAATGGGACGGCGTTGCCTTTGAAATACTTCACCCCGGCCCGGAGCTGTTGAACCCTGAAACCCCGGACAACGCGAAATCATGCGTAGTGAAAGTCAGCACCCCTCAAAACAGTGCACTGCTGCCCGGCGACATCGGCGAGGAAGAAGAACGCAGCCTTGTTAAAAGGCTGGGCCCCAAGGTTTTGCAAAGCACCGTGCTGGTAGCACCGCACCACGGATCAAAAACCTCGTCATCCAGCGAATTCATTGAAAGTGTTCAAGCCCGTTGGGTTGTTTTTCAGGTGGGTTACAAAAACAGGTACGGGCATCCAAATGCAGACATTGTGCGACGTTATGAAAATTCAAAAAACGAGCGTTTTCGAATAGACCAAACGGGCGCTCTCCAATTAAAGTTCAGCCAAGAAAATCTGGAGCTTAAAGAAGCCAGGACAGAGAAAAGACGCTACTGGACGAACATGCCCACGTCTGTGAAAATGAATCATAAAATCTTATGTTGCATACATTAATACACTCACATACAAGTGAATTCTCGCAACTATAGGAAGCACGGAGAAAGCGCGTACGCTTTTCACTTACGATTCGGTCGGAGACATTAATCACATAAAGCGATCAGGACATTTATGGATTGGCACGATATTGCAAGCATCAAACTTCGGGAACATTTAGTGCGCAGAAAAATCAGTTACAAAATGCTGTCGGCACTGCTCGAAGACATAGGAATCAATGAAACAGAAAGAGCAATTCAAGGAAAACTGGCCCGAGGCACATTTTCTTTCGCATTTTTTCTACAGTGCATGAAGGCCTTGGGCATTTCCCGCATCGACCTCGATCTTTAACCCAAGGGCACCATTTCGGTGCCGTTTCTCAAAAAATCTTTTAACAAACTGCATTTTGCAATCGAACAGGGTGCGCATTCCCTCTTAAAAGGCATTTTTGTCTAGTAGGGGGACTGTTCAAGGTGGCACGTTTCTTGTATCTATAGGGCTACAAAAGGACACCACCATGAGCCCACAATTTTTCGATGAGATGTTCACCACCCCAGAGAAGCCTCGCAGTCACTACGAGAGCTTCTCCGAGTGGCAAACCAACCAGTCTGCAGACTACATCGCCAACCGCAGAGCCGAGGCCGACCTGATATTCAGGCGCGTCGGTATTACTTTCGCGGTCTATGGCGATGATGCCGGCACGGAGCGACTGATTCCGTTCGACATCATTCCCCGTGTCATTCCCGCCACAGAATGGAAGCAACTCGAAGCAGGCCTGAAGCAGCGGGTCAAAGCGCTCAACATGTTCGTGCGCGACATCTATCACGACCAGAACATTATCAAGGCAGGCGTCATTCCGGCAGACCAAATATTTGCCAATGCCCAGTACCGCCCTGAAATGCAAAATGTGCATGTTGCAAAAGACATTTACGCCCACATTGCAGGCGTGGATGTGGTGCGCGCCGGGGCCGGTGAGTTTTATGTACTCGAAGACAACCTCAGGGTGCCTTCCGGCGTCAGCTACATGCTGGAAGATCGCAAAATGATGATGCGGCTCTTCCCCGAGCTGTTTGCAAAAAACAAGGTCGCCCCGGTGGAACACTACCCCGACCTCTTGCTCGAATCGCTGCGTTCTGTCTCACCTCAAGGCGTAAACGACCCCACGGTGGTGGTTCTGACCCCGGGCATGTACAACTCGGCCTACTTCGAACACGCTTTTCTGGCACAGCAAATGGGCGTTGAGCTGGTCGAAGGCAAAGACCTGTTTGTAGAAAAAGAAGTGGTGTACATGCGCACCACCAATGGCCCGAAACGCGTGGACGTGATTTACAGGCGGCTGGACGACGACTTTCTTGACCCGGATGCCTTCCGCAACGATTCAACACTGGGCGTCAAGGGCTTGCTATCCGCCTACCGCGCCGGCAATGTAACGCTCTCAAATGCCGTGGGCACGGGCGTGGCAGACGACAAATCCATCTACCCTTTCGTGCCCGACATGGTGGAGTTCTACCTCTCGGAAAAACCCCTGCTCAACAATGTGCCCACCCTGCAATGCAGAAAACCGGCAGACCTGGCCGAAACGCTGAGCAAACTGCCTGAACTGGTGGTCAAGGAAGTGCACGGTGCCGGCGGTTACGGCATGTTGGTGGGGCCGGCCTCCACCAAGGCCGAAATTGAAAAGTTCAGGGAACTGATCATTGCCAACCCCGACCGCTACATTGCGCAACCCACTTTGGCACTGTCCACCTGCCCCACTTACGTAGAGTCTGGCGTTGCACCTCGCCACATCGACCTGCGTCCCTTTGTGTTGTCTGGCAAGGATGTAACGATGGTGCCCGGCGGCTTGACCCGTGTGGCTTTGCGCGAAGGCTCTCTGGTGGTCAATAGCAGCCAGGGCGGTGGCACCAAAGACACCTGGGTGTTGGAAAAGTAAAAGCACGGAAAAAGAATAGAACCAAGGAAACACGAATGCTCAGTCGAACCGCAGATCACCTTTACTGGATGGCACGCTACATTGAACGCGCCGAAAACACGGCCCGCATGCTGGACGTGAACGTTCAAACGGCCTTGATGCCACAAAATGCGGAAGCCGAAGAAAACAGCTGGCGGGCCATGTTGTCAATTTCTGAGTTGCAGGATGCGTTTGCCAGGCAGCATGGCGACGTCACACCGGACAACGTGCTGAATTTCATGATCCTCAGCCCGGACAACCCCTCCAGCATTTACCGCTGCCTGCAAGCAGCCCGGGAAAACGCCAGGGCTGTTCGCGGTACGCTGACCACGGAAGTCTGGGAAACCCACAACACCACCTGGCTGGAACTGCAAAAGCTGATGAAAGACGGCATGCCCACCAAAAACCCCAGTGGTTTTTTTGAATGGGTAAAGCACCGGTCTCATTTGTCGCTGGGAGTGACGCAGGGCACCATGCTCAAAGACGACAGCCACCATTTTTTACGCATCGGCACCGCGCTGGAAAGGGCTGACAACACCGCCCGCCTCTTGGACGTCAAGTTTCACAGCCTGCCCTACAACCCCCGCAGGCCCGTCACCGAAACTGAAGCGGTACAAACCGATTACTACCACTGGGCCGCCATTTTACGGTCGGTGTCGGGTTTCGAAATTTACCGCAAGGTATACCGCGACGTTATAACGCCGGCACGGGTGGCTGAACTGCTGATACTCAGAGCGTCCATGCCGCGTTCACTGCTGGCCTCCATGAACGAGGTTTGCAACGTACTGGAATCGGTGGCCAACGACTACTCCGGCGACACCTTAAGGCGCGCTGGAAGACTGCGTTCGGAAATTCAATTCAGCGAGATTGACGATATTTTGCAAACGGGTTTGCACGCCTACCTGACCCACTTCCTTGAGCGGGTCAATGATCTGGGCAACCGGGTCAGCCGCGACTTTCTGGTTCCACTGATGAATTGAACACAAACGCTTGCCACGCCGCTTGCCGGGGTTACAATGTCGCCAAACAATAACATCTGGGACTTCTATGACCTACTGCGTGGCCATGCGGCTGAATTCCGGCATTGTATTCCTCTCAGATTCCAGAACGAACGCGGGGGTGGACCACATCGGCACCTTCCGTAAAATGCATGTGTTCGAGCAACCCGGCGAACGTGTTCTGGTGCTGATGAGCGCAGGCAATCTGGCCATTTCCCAATCCATTCGTCAAGCCCTGATGAAACGCAAAACCGACAGCGGCTACGACATCTGGAACGCACCCACCATGTTTGAGGTTGCGCGCGTTTTGGGCGAAGTCATACGCGACGTGCACAAAAGCGATGGCGAAGCCTTGGCGCAATTCGGCATCGACTTTAACTGCAGCATGATTTTAGGCGGGCAAATACGCGGTGAAGGCTGCCGGCTGTTTCAGCTCTACTCCGCCGGCAACTTCATTGAAGCCACCGAAGAAAACCTGTATTTCCAGATTGGCGAGGCCAAGTATGGCAAGCCCATCATCGACCGTGTCGTCAGCCCGGAAACCTCGCTGGATGAAGCCTCCAAGGCAGCCCTGATTTCCATGGACTCCACCTTGCGCTCCAACCTGTCCGTCGGCTTGCCACTCGATTTGTTGTGCTACGAAGCCGATGCGCTCAAAGTCACCCGCTTTGCCAACATCGACAACAAAAACAGCTATATGAGCCTGATCAGAAACACCTGGGGCGCCCGGTTGCAGCAGGTTTTCTCGGAGCTGCCAGACCCGGACTGGAAAGACCTCGCAGAGAACAAAAAAGCGGTGAACAGTGTTCGCATTGCACTTACAACAACAGGGGAGAAAAAAGATGCTGCAAGCCAGACTTAAAACAGTTCAGTGGTTAAGCCCTGCCGGTTTACAAAACCTGGCCTACCGTGAATGGGGTGATGCACACAACCCGCATGTTCTGATCTGCGTACACGGCCTGACCCGCGTGGGTCAGGACTTTGAAACGCTGGCGCAAGTGCTGGGGCAGCGCGTGCGGGTGATTGCCCCCGACGTGCCTGGGCGTGGCAAATCAGACTGGTTGCCCAACCCCGCCCTCTACAGTGTGCCCAACTACGCAGCCGCCATGGTCGCCTTGATTGCCAGAACCGATGCACAAACCATAGACTGGCTGGGCACCTCAATGGGCGGGCTGATCGGCATGGGCGTCACCAGCATGAAGGGACACCCCATACGCCGTTTCATCATCAACGATGTGGGGCCGGAACTCAAACTGGAAGCCCTGCAACGCATAGGCACCTATGTGGGGCACCCCGTTTTTTTCAACAACATGGAAGAAGCCACGGGTTATATTAAAAGCATCAGTATGCCGTTTGGACCGCACTCAGACGCCCAATGGCGACAACTCACAGAGTATGTGGCCGTGGAAAAAGAGGGGAAAATAGGCTTGCACTACGACCCCAGCATTGCCGAGCCCTTCAAGTCGATTACGGCTGAACAGGCGCAGTTCAATGAAGCCATGCTGTGGGGCGCTTATGACGCCATTCAAGCAGATACGTTGCTGATTCGTGGTGAGCATTCAGACCTGCTGTCAGCGCAAACCGCCGCCCAAATGACGCAACGCGGACCCAAGGCAAAACTGGTGGAACTCAAAGGCATCGGGCACGCTCCAACGTTCATGCAACCCGACCAGATTTCCCTGGTTGAACGCTTCATTATGGATGGCAGCATTTGAACAGTTTGTTTGTATTACAGCAACGCACAGCGGGGTACTGAGAAGCGACATGGTTTCGGTGGTTTCGGCCAATGGCAACAATCAGCAAGACAAAGCGCAGCTCATCCTCAGCCACCTGTCCGGCCAAGAGGCAGAGCAGGTGCGACAGGCGCTCGCCTATGCCTCTGACAGAAGCGCAGGCAAGCTGCTGGACACCGGGCAGTCCGCCTTCACCCACATGCTGGGCGTGGCCGCGCAACTTGCCGAACTGAACACGGACGGCGCCACCCGCATTGCAGGCCTGCTCGCCGCCCTCACCTTCTTTGACCCGCAACTGGAAAAAAACCTGTTGCCACGCTTTGGTGCTGACGTTTCAAAAATGCTGGGCAGCATCCGGCAGTTACTGAAACTGCGCAGCATGCTCAGCGGCGCGGTCGGCTTGAACTCAGGCGCCAACGCCACGGCTTTGTGGACAGACCAAGTAGAGGTCATTCGAAAAATGTTGCTGGGCATGGCCAGCGATGTTCGCGTGGTGCTCATACGTCTGAGTTCCAGACTGCAAACCCTGAGGTATTTCTCCAGCGTTGAATCGGTGAAACAGCAAGAGGGGCCCTTGTGGCTGCAGGCAAAACTTCACGCACAAGAAACCCTGGACCTCTACGCACCGCTGGCCAACCGGCTGGGCGTCTGGCAACTGAAATGGGAACTGGAAGACCTTGCATTCCGTTTGCTGCAACCCCGAGTTTATAAAAGCATTGCCCGCATGCTTGATGAAAAACGCATGGAACGCGAACAGTTCATTGAACAATCCATGCGCAGCATCCGCGAAAAACTGGCAGCACAAGACATTGCCTGTGAAGTCAGCGGTCGCCCAAAACACATTTTCAGCATCTACAACAAAATGCAGGGCAAGGGCCTGCAGTTCAATGAACTCTACGACGTTCGCGCCTGCCGCGTCATCGTAAACGACGTTAAAACCTGCTATCAGGCACTCAGCGTTGTTCATGAACTGGGCCACCCAATACAAGAAGAATTCGACGATTACATTGCCAAACCAAAACCCAATGGTTACCAGTCGCTGCACACCGTCATACGCGACGACGCCGGCCGCACGCTGGAAGTGCAGATACGCACACACGCCATGCACCAGTTCGCGGAATACGGCATGGCGGCCCATTGGCGCTACAAGGAAGTGGGCAGCGAAGGCCACCCGGGAGAAGCACGGGGCGAGGGCGATTTTGAAAACCGCATTACCTGGCTGCGGCAATTGTTGGCCTGGAAACTGGACGTTACCGATTCCATGGCAGGCACCTCTGCCTGGGCCGAACGTCTGCGCAATGTCGCACTCGACGACTCCGTTTATGTATTCACGCCACAGGGCCGGGTCATAGAATTGCCAAAGGGCAGCACGCCCGTAGACTTTGCCTACCACATACACACAGATGTCGGGCACAAATGCAGGGGCGCAAAAGTGGATCAGGTGATGGTGCCGCTGAACCACACACTGCAAAGTGGCCAGACCGTTGAAATCATTGCCGCACGCGGCGACGCACCCAAGCATCCTTCCCGCGACTGGTTGAACCCTGCACTGGGTTATGTCATGAGCCACCGCGCTCGGGTGAAATTGCGCCACTGGTTTGCGCAACAAGAATTGAAGGAAACGCTGGAACGTGGTCGCACCTTGCTGGAAAAAGAATTGCAGCGCACCGGGCACACCTCGCAGGCCCATGAAACGCTGGCACACAAGCTGGGCTTCGGTGCAGCAGAAGATTTGTACAGCGCGCTCGCACACGAGGAGCTCAAACCCCGAGCCATTGAACAACTGCTGGCGCCGCCCCCTGCTGAAGAAGTATTTGACGAAGAACAACTGCTAACCCCCCAGCGCAGAAAACGCACACCAGCGGCCAACGAATCCGACATTCTGGTGGTGGGCGTAGACGCCCTGCTCACCCAGTTGGCGCGCTGCTGCAGACCTGTACCGCCTGACCCGATTGTTGGCTTCGTGACCCGTGGCAAGGGCATTTCCATACACAGGGTGGGCTGTCCCAACCTGACAGAAGTGGCCAAGCTACAACCCGAGCGTTTGATTGAAACCACCTGGGGTGCCAGCGAAGACGGCATTTACCCCGTGGACATTGTGGTTCAGGCCAACGACCGCCAAGGCTTGCTAAAAGACATCACCGAAATTTTTTCCAAGCTCAAGCTCAATGTAATTGGTGTGAAAACCATGTCTAGAAAAGCCCAGGCGCAAATGCAGTTCACCGTGGAAATACGCACCTCGGAACAGCTCAACCACTTGCTGACTCAACTCCAGGACGTCAAAGGCGTATTCGCAGCGCGCAGGCGCTGAAAACCGATTTCGGAACATCACCTCTTTGAGTGATGATGCACCGTTCAAATGGGTGGACACTTACAGCATTCAAAGCCCTGTATGGAATGTTCAATGCACATTCCCATCTGAAAGTGTCCGCAATGCTTTTAAAACCATTAAAAAATTCAAACCCCCGCAACAACCGCGCGTTCACACTGCTGGAAGTCAGCCTGGCACTTGCATTGGCGGGTTCAGCCATGGTGTATGCGCTCTACCAGAAAGAAGAAATTAGAGAAGAAGAAGTCGCAGTGCTTGAGGCAGAACAGTTGCTTGAAATACAGGGTGCGCTGGAAAAATACCTCAAGGCCTATGAGTACCAACTGCTGAACAATGAAAACATCGCCATCACAGACGCTGCCGGCAACCCTGTGTTCACCCTGCTGACAGGCACAGACACCGGGGAAACCAGAAACCCGACACTGAACAATCTGAAAGCGCTGCAACTGCTCAGCAGCACAGCCGCCGTACAAACCGCAGTGGATTCCAAGGCCTACCTGATAGGCGTCATTAACGCGACACAGGAACCAGACACAGCCGTAGACCTTGCAAGCAGCGATGCCTGCAAACTGCAACCTTGCAAACTCACGGCCTATGTCTATACAAACGGCGCGCTGGGCGTCACGGCACAAAGCCCGGAGCTCAACAGAAAACGCATTGCCAGGGTCATGAACAAACTCGGTGCCAAAGGCATTGAAACCTTGGGCAGTAGCAACGAACTGTTTACTTCCAGCAATGCAATTATTGCAAACGTTACGGAAATAACGGCCGTGCGTGGCATTGTGGGCGCCTACGCAAGCACGCAAACGCTGGTGGATGTAAGAAGCCAACCCATAGCCAACAGAGACTACTGCCCCGCCGGTGTTTGGGAGTTCAACAGCAGTTCGGTTTCAAATGCACTGCCACCGGAGGGCACTGCCAACCCCGCCAGTAACTGCTATGCAGCCCATGGCGACATACCCGTGGGCCTGCAAGCGCTGGCTTACGACACAGACGGCACCCTGAAGGGAAAGGTGACCTTGTTGTGTACCCGCGCTACCGGCAGCTTGATGGCAGAACTGGTTGAACACTCACTTGAGGTGCACACAGCGATTACAGCACGCAGCTGCGGCAGTTAAGCCAAAAACGGTGTGGCTCAGCACCAAAAAAATCAAAGGCGACTCACCTATTGGATGTAAATAACTCAACCTCTCTTGGGGATACAGCGGATCGCTGAAATTGGAGATGATGTCTCTGCGTTGAACACAAACGCTTTAAATCAAATCCAAATCACTTGAGGAGTTATTTCATGAAATTCGTAAAAGCAAAACTGTTTGGCCAGCAAAAAGGTATCACTTTGGTTGAAACATCCATCGGCCTGGCCATTGCAGCTGTTATTGTTGGAACCGCTTACGCTGGATTTGAAAGCAATTCACGTCGCAATGAAGTTCAAACCAACGCTTCCTTGATCACAGAAATGATTTCTGATGCCAAGAAAATGTTCGGTCAGCCAGGTCGTTACCTAGCATTGACCACAGCATCTGCCATTGGTTCACGCGTTATTCCTGACAGCGTTGTCAGCGGTACAACTGCCTCCAACAGCTACGGCGGTGCAATTACAATCGTCGGTAATTCTCTCTCAGATGCAACACTGAGCTTCGAAGCAGTACCAAAGCGTCAGTGCATGGACTTGGCAATGGCCCTGGCTGGCAGCGTTCAAGACATGACTGTGGCTGGAACATCCGTGTTCGCAGAAACCTCAGCTACAGATGAAACTCTGGTTCTGAACGTAGGCACTTTGAAAACACAATGCGAAGCAGGCGCGACTGCCGACCTCGCAGTTACTTTCGGCCGCGGTTAATTCAAACCTGAAACTCGCCTTGCGTAAATCGCAAGGCTTGCAAAACCACCTGTCACAAGCAGGTGGTTTTTTTATTGCCTTCCTTTTTGCTTTACAAAAGCACATGGCACATCAGGGAAAGTCGTTTCCAAAAACCTCGATTAAAACCGGCGCCCATTCCCCGCTTTCAAGCTGGCGATGCAAACTGACAGACTCATACCATTCTGTATTGCGTTTACCCAAGCCCCAACGCCAATCCGGCGCACGTGAAATCAGTAAATCTGTTTTAACGCCCATGGCACCAGCCAAATGAGCCACGCTTGTATCGACGGCAACAACACGGTCACACAAAGAGATCAGCGCAGCCGTGTCTGAAAAATCGCGAATCTCCCGGCATAAATCCAACACCCGGCCATCCGTTGCAAGCATTTTTTCATCATCAACAGACATGGCGTTGGTCAATGCAATCCATTGCACATCACCCACAGCTTTCGGCAACAAACTGAGCAAAAGCGGCAATGGAATACTGCGTTTTGAATCGTTCGGGTTCATGGGGTTGCCCGCCCAAATCAGGCCAATGCGCAAACGCTTTGAGGCAGTCTTTTCATTGGCACTCAAGCGCCGCAACCACTGCACGCATCTGTCGGGCGCAGCCTTCAAGTAGCCTTTTGCGCAAGGCACCGTCGCTAAGCGGGTGTTGAAAAAATGGGCAAGGCTCATCAAGGGAATTTTTACATCGTGCGGTGGCGGTACTTCTTGGTCGCTCACCCAAACATCCACAGCATCCATCTGGCCGAGCAAGTCAACAAGGCTGGCGCTGATGCGTGCCACAACCCTTGCGCCAAGCGCCTTGAGCATGGGTAAATACCGCGCAAATTGAATGGCATCGCCCAAGCCCTGTTCATCAAATACATAAATGGTTTTGCCGGCAATGGGCTCGCCACACTGCAGCAAAGGCGCATCGCTGGCCGGGTCAGTTCTGAACAATTTTTGCTGCAAAAGGTTCAAACGCGCGTCGTACAGCGCAAAGCCCTCCTCATACTGCCCCACTGCCAACAACGCCATTGAAAGGTTCCACCGAGTCTCAAATACATTTCCAGACAGCGACATGGCCTCGCGCAAGTGTACGACCGCCTCATTCATTTCTTCCAGGGCAATGCAAGTAATGCCCCAATTCAAGCGCGCTGGCGCGCAACCAGCGTCAATGACCAATGCCTTCTGATAAGACTCGACAGCAGCCTGGTACGAGCCCAACCTGTGCAGGGCAACCCCCCGGAAAGCATAGGCTTTGGGATCTGCGGGCAGGTTTGCAAGTGCGCGGTCAAACACACGGACCGCCTCTTGGTGCTGCCCCAAACGCCCGAGGCAAACTCCGAGGTTCACCAAGGTTTGCGATGCGACGGACGGGCCCTGGGAAGCAAGATCAAAACAACGGCGTGCACGCTCAAAATCATCGCGTTCAAAGTAGCACGCCCCCATGTTGGTAACAGCATCCATGTTGTTGCTATCAAGCACAGAGGTTCTAAAAAATGACAACAAGGCTTCATCGTTGCGCTTTAAACCAAACGCAGCCAAACCCAGCGCCAAATGGTAGTCCGCCTCCAAGGGGGCTTCCAGGCACGCAGAGAAATAACACTCGAAAGCATTTTCCAATTGATCAAGGTGATAGTAGACCGAACCCAACTGGTACTTCAGGCGATGCTGCTGAGGGTTCGTATCACACAAAATTTTCAGACGCTGCGCGGCCTCATCCAATTTACCGGCTGCAATTAACGCAGAAACAGTCTCAACTGATTTTTCCAGATCAAGGGTCATGGCAATCAACAGAAGTTCAGATAACCCGAACAGGTTATAAGACAACCCACTGCATACACCTCACCTTCCCGGGGGGTATTTAAGTTAAACAAAACTCCTCACCAAGTGCACGTCATAGTGCTTCTTATTCCTTGTAAAACTTGAACTGCAAGTACAGTTCCGGC
>JBEIKS010000047.1:0-12226 GCA_040379625.1 Burkholderiaceae bacterium | reverse complement strand
GTTCATTGGGAAGACTTGTTGGTCTTGCGCAGGGTTGCCGGCGATAAGCGCCGACACAAACGTGCCGTGCCATGAACTGTTGCTGACGCGACCACAATCGGGGTCTGCCAGCAAATCCGCCGCTGTAACGCCATTGCCTGGGTCCGAGGGGTCTGCGTCGCGGTCTGAACCGGTGCCCAACGCCTGGTTGTCGTTGCCGATGAATGGGTCGCTGACCATGTCAAAACCCTGCAACAAATGTCCTTGCAAGGAAGGGTGATTCTGCAAAACGCCGGTGTCGATAACGGCGGTAATGGCGCTGCTGTCGCCGTGGAAGCGGTTCCACATGCTTGCTGTGTTGGTTGAAGCGGGTTCAGCAGAAATCGCTTTCAAAAACCACGAGCGGCTACTGGTATCCAGTACATTGGTCAGACCGACAATAGGACCACTGGCCTGGGTTTTCAATCGACGGTCAATTTCAACCCACTCGACGTCTGGATGCGCGCGAAGTTGCGACAACACCGCTAGCCGGTCGTTTGCCCCCATGTTCCGGTTGAACTTCAGTACATTCATGCCCTCGGCCGATGGCCTGACCCAGGTTAAGGCATTGCCAGTCTGAGTCGAAAGTGCCTGAATTCTTTTTCCTTCCTGTTCCAGTTGCCTGACTGACGGCTTGTACCCAAAGACCGTTGCGCCTCTCATTTTTAAAACGATGCGTTCGGGTGCCTCCTGCGTTTGTGCCACAGCAGTGCCCGTCTGCAGGACAATCAGTGCCGAGATGCTTGAAGTCAAGAAGAAACGAGTGGACATGGGAAGCCTTTTTTCAGTTACCAGAGGTGGTACTTGACTATTTTTAAACTGGATTCATTTTTCTTGGAGTAACATCTCGCACTTAACGATCGTTTTTAAAGGCAACTCGATGACTTCGTTGGCCGAAGCCACTAAAAAGGCTCAACTTTTACTGGATTCCCAATTGGCGTTTTGGATGCAGTCCCTGACTCCGGAAAATTTGCACGTCATGTTGCTCGAAGGGTTGCCGCGCTTTCATGAAGTGCTTTCGAACGTGACCTTGAGCGAATTCGTCAAGGAAGACAGAATTAAGGAAACCGCCCAACGCTATGCGGTTGAAATGGAAATCGGCGGAGCCATTCCTGAACTGGCCGGCGAAATCGCAAATCTCATTTTTGAGTATCCCCACAACGACTCCACCCGTCTGATCGACATCGTACCGGACCGTGTGGTTGCTGAAGTTTTGGAGAAGGTGTTTGAACAGGGCAGCGTGTTGGACCACATTGTTGCGCATGTCCGTGACAGTGATGCCTTCAAAAACATGCTGTCTGACATTGTTTTTATGGTGCTCAAAGCGTATTTGCTGGAAGAAAACCGGTTGCTGAAAATGGCACCGGTGGCCAGCAGTGCCAAGTTGATCCGGGAATGGTTGGGCAGCAAGGCGCCGGAGTTGTCTGACAACATCGAAGAGCGAGCGCGGCGCATCATGGATGCCGGGGTCAGCAATTCAATCGGAATTGTCAGTGAGGCCTTCGACCATGAAGCCTACCGGATGGCTGCCTTGGACGGCTTGTTCGCCGTGTGGGACGAGTTGAAGGTGCGACCTATTTCGTCGCTTCAGCAATACATTACCCAGGCCGACCTGCAAGAATTCATGGTGATGGGCTATGAGTTCTGGCTTGATTTCCGCCACACGGATTATTTGAAGTCCTGTATTGACGCCGGGGTAGGGTTTTTCTACAAAAAATACGGTGACGAGTCTTTATCCACAGTGATTTCCGAAATGGGCGTGACTGAGGAAATGGTGGTCATAGAACTCAGCAATTATTTACCTGACATCGCGCGTTTGCTGTTGGACAACGGTCTGGCGGAGCCCTTTGTAAGGCGCCACCTGGAAACGTTCTACTTTTCCGAAAGCACCTTGGACATACTCAAGGGCTGATGTCTCGGGTCTGGCGGCGACTGCGGATGACAGTGCTGATTTTCGCCGCCACGAATGCCGCAAAAAAGAATCTCGCACCCCTGGCCATTAGAGAAGTGACCAAAAACACAACGATGTTCATGGAAAACAAACCCGCTGTGATGGTCATTACTTTGTAAGGCATGGGGGTGAGTGCGCTTGCCAGTATGGACAAGCCGCCGTATGTGTTCACAAACCCCTTGGTGGTTTCAAACACTTGCTCATAACCCCAATGTGCAATCAGCGCTTGGGCATGCTCTGCTGCCATGAAACCAATGCCGTAACCAACAAATCCGCCAGCCACTGAAGACAAACTGCTAAACAGAGCGATGCGCCAGGCTTTCTCAGGCATGGCGGCGCACATGGGAACCAACAGCACGTAAGGCGGAATTGGAAATACAGAGGCTTCAATAAAACTGATGAGACATAAAATCAGCAGCGCCCTGGGGTGGTTCAATACTTTTGTGACCCACGCTTTTTGGGGTCTGCCGTCTGTGTCTTGCACGTGGTCTGTGTCCGAGGTTTTTTACTTGTGATTTTTAAATTTTGATTATGATAACAAGACAAAATATAAAGTAGGAGACGGCACAGATGTTAAGGCGTGAATTGCTTGCTGTGTTGTTGGCAGGTTTGTCCCTATTTGCAGGTTCCATGGCGCAAGCCAATGAAGAAAAGTTCATCACGGTTTCTTCAACAACCTCCACTGAGCAAAGCGGGTTGTTTGCTTTCCTGTTGCCCAAGTTCAAGGAGCAGACAGGTATCAGTGTCCGGATTGTGGCCTTGGGCACCGGGCAGGCACTGGACATTGCTCGCCGGGGAGATGCAGACCTTGTGTTTGTTCACGACCGCACTGCCGAAGACAAATTTGTGGCTGAAGGCTTTGGCATCAATAGAAAAGATGTCATGTACAACGACTTTGTGGTGGTGGGGCCAGGCAGTGATCCTGCAAAAATCAAGGGTGGCAAAGATGTTGTTGCCGCCCTAAAAAAGGTGGCCGACGCAAAAAGTGTTTTTGTCTCCCGTGGCGACAAAAGCGGCACACATGCGGCCGAGTTGCGTTTGTGGAAGCAGGCTGACCTGGATGCCACGCAGTTTCCAGCGGAATGGTACCGCTCCATTGGCAGCGGCATGGGCCCCACTTTGAACACTGCGGCGGCCATGAATGCCTACACCCTCAGCGATCGGGGCACATGGCTGTCTTTTAAAAATCCGCAAGATCTGGTGGTGGTTGTGGAAGGGGACAAACGTCTGTTCAATCCGTACGGCGTTATTTTGGTGAACCCCGCCAAACACCCGCATGTTAAAAAAGAGATGGGAATGGCCTTCATCGACTGGTTGGTCTCAACGACCGGGCAAGAGGCCATTGCTGCCTACCAAATCAATGGCAAACCCCTGTTTTTCCCCAGCGCTGGAAAATAAGAGGAATTTACGGCCCTGTTGTGGCGTCGGGCGAATTTTTTAGTGGGTTTGCTTGTGTCATGATAGTGGTTGATCAATAGATTTCGGGTTTGCATGCGCGGTTCTGAACAAACGGTACTACGGGACATTGTTCTGGTAGGGGGTGGGCACAGCCACGTTGTTGTTTTGAAGATGTTCGCCATGAAGCCTTGGCCGGGAGTGCGCCTCACCGTTATTTGCACCGATGTTCACACGCCTTATTCCGGCATGCTGCCCGGCTACGTTGCCGGGCACTACACCTACGACGATGTACACATTGATTTGGGGCGCTTGTGCACCTTTGCCGGCACGCGCTTGTTCCACAGCGCTGTGACAGGCATAGACCGTGTCAATAAAAAAGTGCTTTGCAATAACCGCCCGCCAGTGGCGTACGACGTACTTTCCATCAATGTGGGTTCAACACCCTCGGTGGCCTCGGTTGCCGGGGCTTCTTCGTTTGTAACGCCCGTCAAGCCGATTGCCCAATTTAATGACCGCTGGCTGAAACTTCTGGAAAAAGTAAAAACGACTGTCCAGCCGCTGCGGATTGCTGTGGTGGGGGGGGGCGCTGGTGGCGTTGAACTTGTGTTGGCCATGCAATACCGCTTGCACAATGAGGTCAGGCAGTTGGGGCGCAACCCAGACAGCCTGCAGTTTGAGTTGTTCACCGCAGCCGCTGAATTGCTGCCCACACACAACCCGTGGGTACGTGGTCATTTTGTTGAGGTGTTGGCCCGGCGTGGGGTGCATGTTCATTGCAATTCAGCCGTGGTTCGGGTGGAGGGCTCTGCGCTTTTCATAGAAAGCGGCGAATCTTTTGCGGCTGATGAAGTCATGTGGGTCACACAGGCCGGTGGCGCAGCCTGGCTGAAAGACACAGGCCTTGAAACAGACGGGTCCGGCTTTTTGCGGGTCAATGATTTTCTTCAGACCACATTGGACCCCGCTGTGTTTGCAGCAGGCGACATTGCTTCCATGGTCAATCATCCCCTTGAAAAGGCGGGGGTGTTTGCCGTCAGGCAAGGCAAGCCATTGGCAGAAAACCTGCGGCGCAGCGTGTATGGCGAGCCGCTTGAGGCCTACCATCCCCAGCGTTCGTGGTTGGCGCTGATCAGTACCGGCGACCAGCATGCGGTGGCTTCCCGCGGATGGTTGGGCTTTGCGGGTGATTGGGTCTGGCGTTGGAAAGACTGGATTGACCGGCGTTTTATGGAGCGTTTTCAAACGTTTCCCGAGATGGACGCCTCCGATATGAAAACTGCGGCCTCTACCCCTGAGGTGGTGCTGACGCAGGCCGAGTCCTTGCAGGCAATTTCCGCCATTGCCATGCGTTGCGGTGGATGCGGTGCAAAAGTGGGTGCCAACGTACTGTCCAGAGCTTTGGGCGCTTTAAAACCGATTGAGCGGGACGATGTTCTTATCGGCCTGCATGCCCCCGACGATGCCGCCATCGTCAAGGTGCCCCCCGGAAAAGCCATGGTTCACACCGTCGATTTCTTTCGGGCCTTTATTGACGATCCCTATGTATTTGGTCGTGTAGCCGCCAACCATGCCTTGGGCGATGTATTTGCCATGGGCGGTGAGCCGCAGTCGGCCACAGCGGTGGTGACGGTTCCCCCCGGCTTGGAAAGCAAGGTTGAGGAAACCTTGTTCCAGATGATGTCTGGCGCGGTGGATGTGCTTAATGCGGCGGGTTGTGCATTGGTGGGTGGACACACCGGAGAGGGCAAGGAACTCGCCCTGGGGTTTGCCATCAATGGCCTGGTGGATGAAGATTTATCTGGTGTCATGGTGAAAGGTGGCATGCGCGCCGGCGATGCCTTGATACTCACCAAACCCATAGGAACGGGAACCTTGTTTGCCGCTCACGCCAAATTTGCAGCAAAAGGGCGTTGGATAGACAAAGCCTTGCTCTCCATGCAAATGTCCAATCAGGCGGGCGCGAGTTGCTTGCGGGCCTTTGGTGCGGGAGCCTGCACAGACCTCACCGGTTGTGGGTTGTTGGGGCACTTGGTTGAAATGACCCGACCGTCCGGTGTGGATGCGCATTTGTACATGTCTGCCCTGCCTTTGTTGGAAGGTGCCTTGGAAACCGTGGCCGCAGGCATTACCAGTTCCTTGCAGCCTGCCAATGTGCGCTTGCGCCGAGCCATTCGCAATCAGGCGCAGTGGGTGGAGGATCCTCGCTACCCCTTGTTGTTTGACCCGCAGACAGCAGGCGGTTTGTTGGCCACTGTGCCGGCGCAAAACGCCGATGCGTGCGTTGCTGCCTTGAGGGCCCTGGGTTATGAGTACACAGCGATCATCGGTAAGATTGTTGAACAAGGCGAGGCGGTGGAGCCTGTGGTGCTTTATCCCTGAATGGGGCGTGTGTGGGCTGTTTAAAGGTGGGCTTTAAATTTTTCTATATCGGGATGCTTAAAATGCAAAAAAAGGTATTTTTGAATCAATTGGTTGGTAGTGCGCTGTGTTTGATTATGTGCGGTGTTGTGAATGCCCAAGGCTTGCCGGCCGGCGCAGTGGCCTCTGTCAATGGTGTGGCCATCAGCGACACTGTTTTTGAAAAAGTGGTGCAAAACAACGTGGCCAGAGGGGCGAAGGACACGCCTGAAATGCGCGCTGAACTTAAAAAAGAATTGATTGCGCGTGAGCTTTTCTCGCAGCAGGCAGAAAAGTTGGGCTTGCACAAAACACCCGAGGCCAAACAGCAACTGGCTGAACTGCGTCAGACTTTTTTGGTTGAGCTGATGTTGGCGGATCATTTTTCCAAGAATCCAGTAACCGATGCAGAATTGAAGTCAGAGTACGACCGGCAAGTGGGGGCCATCAAAGGCATGGCCAGTTTTCAGCAATACCAATTGAGACAGATACTGCTTGCCAACGATACAGAGGCACGCGCTGCCATGGCTGCCTTGCAGGCTGGTGAAGCATTTGATGCGGTGGCCAAACAGCGCAGCATAGACCCAACCAAAGAGCAGGGTGGTTTGGTGGGGTGGGTATTGCCAAACCAGATCTTGCCACCCTTGGCCAATGTTCTGGTGAATATGAGCAAAGGCGCTGTCTCAGCCGTTCCGATACAAACACAGGCAGGTTGGCACATTTTGAAGCTTGAGGATACCAAGCCGTTTGTTCCACCTACTTTCGACGAAAGCAAGGAACGCATCAAACAAGGTTTGGTGCAGGCAAAAAAACTTGAATTGCTGGCTTCGTTGCGCAAAGCAGCCAAGATTGTGCAGTAAGGCAAAACCCGGCAGTAATCAGAAAAGAGGAAAGGCGTTGCGCTTAAGTTGTAATGCCTTTCTAGGCCTTTAACATTAAGACTTATATGCAAAAAGCTCAGTGCACACAACTTAAGTGTCCGAGCAAACGCTATGAAAAGCTATTTAACACCCCTATACTGTTTTTTAGCAAATGGAAGGTCCCCCCTACGGTAACACCCCCCGCGATGTGGAAGTCAAGACCACACCCCATGAACTTCACAAGGACCTAAATTATGCGATCCAAGATCAATCTACACATCAGTTACCTGGCTACGCTCAAAGGTGAAATTCGAGGACGAGAGGTGCTCGAGACACTGACTCAAAGTGTGGACGACGTTATTAACTCAGGAACCTCAATGGAAAAGGTACTGATCGGTTTGGTGCGCATGGAACATGAGTGCGAGCATCAGTTGGGCAAAAGTCACACCCTGCCGTAACAGCAAGGCCGCCTTTGGCGAAGGGGGCCTTGTTTCTAAAGAATTTCAATTTAACAGCCCCACTGCTTGTAACTGGGGCTGTATTTCCCGGGTTAAACGCGGTATTTCTTGAACCAGTCGTTTGCCAGCTTCTGTGCGTAGGTGGCTGCGGCCTTGTCGTAGCTGGGGCGATAGTCAGCGTTGAAGCCATGGTCGACGTTCGGAAACACCACGATTTCAGAGCCGCTGCCGCCTTTGTTGATCAAGCCGCGCATCTTGGCTATGGTCTCCTGTTTGACGAAGGCGTCGATGCCGGAGTAAAGACCCAGAACCGGTACCTTGATTGCATCGGCAAAGTCAATTGGATCTTGCGGGCGCAGTTCGGGCGCCTTAAGACCCTCGAGCAGGCCGTAGTAGGCAACAGCAGCGTTCAGGTTGCTGTTGTGTCGGGCATAGACCCAAGCCGTGCGACCGCCCCAGCAATAACCCACCAGACCGGTGCGCTTTGCATCCGCGTGGCCACTTGCTCTGGCAAAAGCCAGCGTGGCGTCGAGGTCGGCGCAAACTTGTGCATCGGGCACCTTGGATACCACCTGAGACAGGATGGTCGGGATGTCCGTCATCGTGGATACATCGCCCTGACGAGCGAACATTTCCGGCGCAATGGCGTAATAGCCCATCTTGGCGTAACGGCGGCACATGTCCTTGATGTGTTCATGCACGCCAAAGATTTCCTGTACCACCAGCATCACCGGGAACTTTCCGGGTCCTGCCGGCATTGCACGGTAGGCCGGAATCTTGCCACCGGCGACTGTGATGCTGACCTCGCCAGCCACCAGTCCCTTGCTGTCGGTCGTAATGGCCTGAGCCAGCACGGGGTTGGACGCCAACGCGAAGCCCGAAGCCAGCGAAGTCATCAAGAAGCCACGCCGCGAGAGTCCTGCCTCGGCTGTGCCTGCCGTCTGCTCGGGTTGGTTGAAGTCGATCGGTTTGAGTCCGTAATCCATCAGATTCATGAATGCTCCTGGGGTAGTTGAAAACTGTTTTGGTTCAGTATGATGTGAAATTAAGGGCGGTTCAGTGCTCACCCTGAGGCTTGATAGCCCTGGAGAAAACCAGCTCGATCTTTGCGCTCAAATCGGCCACCAGTGTAACTTCTCAACGACTCACCTGTTGGGCTCGCGTCGCTGGCAGTGCTCGCACCACAGCATCCTCTTGGTCTGCCTGAATGCAGTGCGGCTGCTTCCAGTCACCTTGGTAGGCGATCTGGTCCACGCCACCGGGGCCAACACCGGCGGGCACGTGGTCCAGCTTGAGGTTGTTGCGGGTGCGCCATGCGATGGCATGGTCGGCACATGAGCTGTCGCCCGACACGCCCACGGCGCCCAGCAAAGCACCCTGCTCACTATACAAGGCCAGACCGCCACCAAACACATTGATGCCCCCCATGCGCTGACCGACGAGCGGATCGTTGGGCTGACCCCAGGCAGTCACAGGGCCTTGCATCGCCACGGCGGGGCTGACCGGGTTACTCTCCTGCAGGCCGAACAGGCTGCCGCCAGGCTGGACGGCGCTGTACAGGTTGGCTGTAGCCAAGGCCAGGCCGGGCAGGCTGAAGGCATTGGCGGTGTAGGCTTTTTGCGCCGAGATGGCTCGGCTGCCCGGCCATTGGTCGCCCAGCCCCTTCCCGGTGAATGCGACTGCACAAACGGTGCCGCTGCGCGACACAACAGCGCCCCACATCTCCAGGTTGAAACCGGCATTGTCAGTTTTGCGTGCGGCCACCAGCGCATCGCGCAGTTGGGCGTGGTTGGGCAATGCGGCGCAGTCTGCGCTAGCGGCAGGCTTGGCGGCTTGCGCAGTCAGGCTGGTAGACATCAACAATGCGGCGATGGTTATGGCGAGGGGACGAGCGTATGCGGTCATGGAACTTCCTTTTGGTTTGATTTCGATGGGGCTTAAGTTTCGCAGTTCAGATTAATCGTGTATATGGAACAGAAAGGAATTTAGAATTCCATATTCAGGAATACCAATTGCATTTATTTTATGAGGACATTTACTTCATGCTTCATTCCCAAGACCGACTGAGAATTTTTTGCGTGGCGGCTGAGGCCGATAGCTTCCGCGATGCCGCGGCGCGTTTGGGCATGTCGCCCCAAGGGGTGACACGTGCAGTTCAGGAACTCGAGGCGCACTATGGTGAATTGCTTTTTCACCGAACCACTCGCAGGGTGCACATCACAAACTTCGGCGCCGAGCTGGCGCCTCGCGTGCGGGCCTGCTTGGACCAAATGGAAGCCGTGCTAGCACCTGTGTCGTCACAGGCAACTGCCGAACTGGTGGGGCGCGTTCGTGTGACCGCTCCCCGTAGCCTTGGCCGGTTGCGGGTGCTGCCTGCGCTCAACGAAGTTGCACGCCTTCATCCGGGCATTGTTATCGATATCCGGCTTTCCGACGAACTGGCCGATGTGGTCGATGGGCAGATTGATGTTGGCGTGCGCATGGGCCTGTTCAAGGACAACCGTTTCGTGGTGCGCAAGGTCGGTTCGGTGGGCTTCGGGGTCTATGGCAGTCGGGCGCTCATCAAACGCCACGGCACACCCCAGCGAGTCGCTGACCTGTCATCGCTGCCCACAACAGGTTTGATCGACCACAGCACGGGCCGACCGTGGCATTGGTTTTTTAGCAGGGAGCGCCGTGTGTTGCCCGAGCCGTTTTCGTTCATCACCGATGACCCGGAGGCAGAATGCGATGCGGTTCTGTCGGGTGTAGCCTTTGGACAGTTGCCGGATTACCTGGCTCAGCAACATGCCCAGGCTAAACGCTTGGTGCGGGTTTTGGAGGTGGATGCGCCTGCGCCATGGGATGTGTATGTGTACCGACCCCAACGAGGACCTGTACCCAAGCGGGTACGGTTGGTGTTTGACGCCATTGCCGACGCGTTGAAACAGGACGAGACAATTCCAGACAAGGCGTAACGCAGCGATTGGCTTGGCTTAAAAATAGCCGATCGCGCTGAGCCCAGCGCCTGACCGTCGCAGTCAGCGTGTACGGTTCAGCGGGGCAGGGTGTTCATGTTCCGAAAGCCTAGGTTTGGAACTGGTTGTTACAAAGGTTGTTACAAAATCACTTTGCGGTGCCCAGAAAAGAAAAAAGCGAATTAGCCGTTTAAGCTAACTCGCTGTTTTCACTACAATTTGATTGGTGCGGCTGGCAGGAATTGAACCCACGACCCCTTGGTTCGTAGCCAAGTACTCTATCCAGCTGAGCTACAGCCGCAATCAAGAAGCCGGAGTATACAGCTTTTTTTCATTTGCGCAAAATGAGCTCCGCACGCATGGCTTCCATCAGCCACAACATCACGGGTACGCAACTGTAGAGTAAAAAACTGATGCGAGCCTGGTCCATTTCCTTTGCATGCGGACGGCTGGAGAACGCCGTGTGGTCTAGCCACTGACTCGCGCTGCCATCTAAAAAGAAATAACAGACAAAAAACCAAACAAGGCAAAGCAGGGCGCTGAAACGGGTCATCATTTTTTATCTCCTCAAAAGCTGTTTTTTGTAACAGTACTGTATGAGTGAACAGTAATTTGAAACCCGTTTGGTGTCAACTCTCTAAAATGGGTAGGTGTCAGTAATTTACGGATGCTCAAAAAGACCATGGCTCATTAGACTCCGGCTAAGTCAAAAAATAACCAATACCGGAGACAAATTCATGCATTACAACAACTTAAGAGGGTTGGCAGCGTCCAGTCTACTAGCGCTTCTGGCGGCCTGCGGTGGTGAGTCGCCGGTTGCCTCTAATTCGGTGACCTCCCCAAATGGGGGTTCAGTTCAGCCTGCAGAGGCAGGCTCTTTGTTGCAAGTTGGCGACAAAAAAGAATCAATACCGCCGATTGTTTTGCGCCGAGTTGCCGGTAATCCGAGCAAAACCACCAATACTCTTGCCCCGTCTGATGTCACCATGAAGGCCTGCACGGCAGCTCAGCCCAGAAGCGCTGGAAAAGCGCCTTTTCAAGTGACCTTGCCTTCAAAAAGCGGCAAGGTAATCTCCTTTCAGGTGTTTGAGCCCACCAAGTTTGACTGCGTTAAAGGCAGCCCCTTGGTGCTTCATGGGCATGGCTTTGGCGGGGCGCGTGAAACAACCGCCTCCGGCTTGATTGGAACCTTGGTTGGCAACGGCTACGGCGTTATCAGCATAGACCAGCGCGGTTTCGGCGACAGCACCGGTACAGTGAGGGTGCTGGACCCAGAGTTTGAAGGCAAGGATTTACTTCAGATTATGGACTGGGCCGAGAAAAATCTGGATTGGGTTTCTTACGACGAGCGTCCGGATCTGGAAGTGACCACAAAAGAACCCTTCAATATCGTAGCCGGCGCGATTGGTGGCAGCTACGGTGGTGGTTACCAACTGCTGCTGCACAACATTGACACGAAATTGCAAAGGTTGGATGCGTTGTCGCCCGACATCACCTGGAACGACCTGCGTTACAGCTTGAACCCGGGCAACGTGGTGAAAACCGGATGGGATCTGTTGCTGGTCGCCGGTGGTGAGTCTGGCGGTATTCAACCCAAACTACAAAAAGGCAACTTTCAAGACGGCGTCACGGGTGGCTTGGACATGGCGATTCGTGAAACGCTGGTTCGCGGTGCCTCTGCCAATGCATTTCCGGACGGTGCGCTTGAGTTTTTCCGCTACCACAGCGCCGATTATTTCTGCAACACGAGCGAGGTCGCTGGCAAACCCGCTTTCGGTGTGGACCCACTGTTCCCCAGCCCCGAAGGTTTCAGTTTTGCCCAGAAAAAACCGGCAAAAATAGACATTCTGTTTACCCAAGGCCGCCGCGATACGCTGTTCAACTTCAACGAGGCCTGGCGCAACTTCAAGTGCTACAGCAGTTTGGGCGGCGATGTTCGTCTGCTGACCCATGAAAGCGGTCATATTTTGCCAGCAAGTGCATCAGCCCTGAATACACAACCCGGCATTGGCGCCGTGCTGCAGCAAGCTTCAGCCATGGGCAACATCAATCTTCCAAAGTTTCAAGAGGCGGCCGGCCCGCAAGCCTGCGGCGGCTTGAGTGTAAACGACGCCACCTTTGCGTTTTTCGAAGAAAAACTTCAACGCAAACCAGCCAGTGCGAAAATAGAAGGCTTGAAAGACGGTG
>JBEIKS010000046.1:0-12332 GCA_040379625.1 Burkholderiaceae bacterium | reverse complement strand
TGCATGGTGTGTCACCACCACGGTTTTTCCGGAAAATGGCTTGTCTAGCTCAGCCGCCAGCCAGTCGCGGGCCTGATGATGTAGCGCTATGGCATCTTTTGGCGAAAACCGCCTTCCGCGGTAGCGTATCAGACGAAAATCTGGCAAAAACGCTTTGGCAATCAGCTCAGACGCAAAGCGCAAACCGGGCTGAACTTCGTAGTCCGTCCACAGCGTGGCCCCAAGAAATCGAACGCCCTGAATCACCACAGACCTGCACTGCAAAAAATGCAACTGCAATTGAGTCGCCCTTTCCTCCAGCGCCTGATTTAGCAACTCAACATCGTGTTTGTAGTATTCGTGGTTACCCGCCACATAAACATGGCCGGTGCCCAACGCAGACAGCGCGTCCAGCCCCTGCGTGCCAGAATGTATGTCTCCCGCCAGAACAACCAGGTCATAAGGACGCTGAGGTTTTGGAATGGTGGCGAGTGCCGGATACCGCTTGAAGGTTTCCAAGTGCAGATCTGAAAATACAGCCACTTTCAACACACACCTCCTGTGGGGCTCTGCCGACGTCCAAAAAGAAAAGCCACCCTTGCGGATGGCCTTTCATTTTAATGCAATACGGCGCTTGAAACGCCGCTCAATCTCACCGAATCTTGCGCAAGCGCTGGATTGCGGCCAGCTGAGCAACGGCTTCTGCCAGTTCGGCTTGCGCACGGGCGTAGTCCAGACTACCCGCACGGTTCACCATGGCCTGTTCAGCCAGACGCTTCGCTTCAGTCGCCTTGGCTTCGTCAAGGTCTTTGCCGCGAACCGCAGCGTCAGCCAACACGGTTACCCGGTTTGGTTGAACCTCAAGAATGCCGCCATTTACAAAAATCAGCTCTTCTGTTGCCTGACCTTCAAGCTTCACCCTGACCGAGCCAGGACGAATACGGGTAATCAACGGCGTATGCCGTGGATAAATACCCAGTTCTCCGGACTCACCTGGCAAAGCCACGAATTCCGCGAGACCCTCGAAAATCAACTCTTCAGCACTGACAACGTCAACCTGTATGGTGGACATAGTTTCTTCCTTCCTCGTTCAGGAGACAGACGTTACCAACACCTGTCTCCACCAATCGGACAATTACTGAATACGCTTGGCTTTTTCGAACGCTTCGTCGATGGAACCGACCATGTAGAAGGCCTGTTCAGGCAAGTGATCACACTCACCATCCACAATCATCTTGAAGCCACGGATGGTTTCTTTCAGTGAAACGTATTTGCCTGGAGAACCTGTAAACACCTCAGCAACAGTGAAAGGCTGGGACAAGAAACGCTGAATACGACGCGCACGTGCCACAGACTGTTTGTCATCGGGGCTGAGTTCGTCCATGCCCAGAATCGCGATAATGTCACGCAATTCCTTGTAACGCTGCAGAGTCGCCTGAACACGACGCGTCACGGCGTAATGCTCTTCACCAATAACGTTCGGATCTACTTGACGGCTGGTTGAGTCCAAAGGATCAACGGCTGGGTAAATACCCAAGGCAGCAATGTCACGGCTCAACACCACAGTCGCATCCAAGTGGCCGAAAGTCGTTGCAGGAGACGGGTCGGTCAAGTCATCGGCAGGCACGTAAACGGCTTGCACGGAAGTGATCGAACCTTTCTTGGTTGAGGTGATACGCTCTTGCAAGCGACCCATTTCCTCGGCCAAGGTAGGCTGATAACCCACAGCAGACGGCATACGACCCAACAACGCAGACACTTCCGTACCGGCCAGTGTAAAGCGGTAGATGTTGTCCACGAACAACAGCACGTCGCGACCTTCGTCACGGAAATGCTCAGCCATGGTCAGGCCTGTCAGCGCTACGCGCAAACGGTTGCCTGGAGGCTCGTTCATCTGTCCATACACAAGGGCAACCTTGTCCAGAACGTTGGAGTCCTTCATCTCGTGGTAGAAGTCGTTACCTTCGCGGGTACGCTCACCAACACCAGCGAATACGGAATAACCACCGTGCTGCTTGGCGATGTTGTTGATCAACTCCATCATGTTCACGGTCTTGCCCACACCCGCACCACCGAACAGACCCACCTTGCCGCCCTTGGCGAACGGGCAGATCAAGTCGATCACCTTGATGCCGGTTTCCAGCAACTCGGAAGAGGGTGACAGTTCATCAAAAGCGGGCGCTTTTTGGTGAATGGCGCGAACAGCTTCCGCTTCCACAGGACCTGCTTCGTCGATTGGACGACCCAGCACATCCATGATTCGGCCCAGCGTGGCTTTACCCACGGGCACGCTGATCGGCGCACGTGTGTTTTTAACCACCATTCCGCGGCGCAAACCATCGGAAGAACCCAAACAAATTGCGCGAATAACACCATCGCCCAACTGCTGTTGCACTTCCAGGGTCAGCTCGGACCCATCCATTACCAGCGCGTCGTACACCTTGGGCATTGCATTGCGTGGGAATTCCACGTCAATCACAGCACCGATGCACTGTACGATTTTGCCTTCATTCATCGCAGTACTCATTGTGTTTTCCTCAATTCAAAATCATTCTGCAGTCGTAGGGGGCTTCGCTTAAACAGCGGAAGCGCCGCCCACGATCTCGGCCAGTTCCTTGGTGATGGCTGCCTGACGTGCTTTGTTGTAGGTCAACTGTAAATCGTTGATCACGGTCTTAGCATTGTCAGATGCGGCTTTCATCGCCACCATTCGAGCAGATTGCTCGGAGGCCATGTTTTCCGCAACAGCCTGGTAAACCAAGGCTTCTACATATCTCACCAGCAGGTCATCAATGACGGCCTTTGCATCAGGCTCATAGAGGTAATCCCAGGAATTCTCCTGAGGATCCGCCTCCAGGCGCTCTGTAGACAATGGCAGCAACTGCTCTATCACCGGCTCTTGTTTCATCGTGTTGATGAAACGCGTATAGCTTAAATAGACAGCATCGACTTCGCCCGCTGAATAAGCGTCGAGTTGCACCTTGATGGCGCCAATCAAACGCTCCAACTGCGGCGCATCGCCCATTTGAATGACATGGGATACAACTTTCGCCCCCATGCGATTCAGAAAGCCCAGGCCCTTACTACCGAGTGCAACTGCTGAAACCTTGGTACCCGCACCTTCGAGGTCTTTGAACTTGTTCGTGACCGCGCGCAGGATGTTGGTGTTCAAACCACCGCACAAACCTTTGTCTGTGGTGACAACAATCACGCCTGCGTTTTTAATCACAGGGCGAGTCACCATGTACTCGTGCTTGTACTCTGGATTGGCCTTGGCAAGGTTGGCGCAAATATTCCGGATCTTTTCGGAATAAGGACGCGCGGCTCTCATACGTTCCTGAGCTTTGCGCATCTTGGATGCAGCCACCATTTCCATGGCCTTCGTGATCTTTCGCGTATTTTGTACGCTCTTGATCTTGTTCCGGATTTCCTTCATTCCCGGCATCGCATGTCCTCCTGACATCGGAAGAGGGGATCAACCCTCTGCCGTAAGTTATTGACTATCGCCCCGTGAGGAATCAATATGCGCCGGTTTTCTTGAAAGCCTTGAGGGCATCGTGCAGCTTGCCTTCGTCGTCTTTGCTCAAGTCTTTGGTCGCTTCTATGTTGTCGAGCAAACCCTTGTGGCTGGTTTGCAAGAAACTACGCAGCGCCAATTCAAATGGCAACACGTCCTTGACTTCCACATCGTCGAGATAGCCGTTGTTCACTGAAAACAGTGCAACTGCCAATTCCCAAACCTGCAGGGGACGGTACTGCGGTTGCTTGAGCAACTCAACCACGCGGCGGCCGCGCTCCAATTGACGGCGTGTTGCTTCGTCAAGGTCAGAGGCAAACTGCGCAAAAGCGGCCAATTCGCGGTACTGCGCCAAGTCGGTACGAATACCACCGGACAGCTTCTTGATCACCTTGGTTTGCGCTGCACCACCCACGCGAGACACGGAAATACCCGCGTTGATCGCTGGACGAATACCGGCGTTGAACAAGTCGGTTTCAAGGAAAATCTGACCGTCGGTGATCGAAATCACGTTGGTAGGAACGAAGGCTGTCACGTCACCGGCTTGCGTTTCAATCACGGGCAGGGCGGTCAATGAACCGGTCTTACCTTTGACTTCACCGTTGGTGAATTTCTCAACGTACTCTTCGCTGACGCGAGCAGCACGCTCCAACAGACGGCTGTGCAAATAGAACACATCGCCTGGGTAGGCTTCGCGGCCCGGAGGACGGCGCAGCAACAGGGAAATCTGACGGTAAGCCCAGGCCTGCTTGGTCAAGTCATCATAAATAATCAGTGCATCTTGGCCACGGTCGCGGAAATACTCGCCCATGGTGCAACCGGAATAAGGCGCCAGATATTGCATGGCGGCTGATTCAGATGCAGAAGCCGCCACCACAATGGTGTAGGCCATTGCGCCGGTTTCTTCAAGCTTGCGAACCACGTTTTGAATGGAAGACGCTTTTTGACCGATGGCGACATAAATACAGAAGAGGTCTTTGCCCTTCTGGTTAATGATCGCGTCGACTGCCACTGCTGTTTTACCAGTTTGACGGTCACCGATGATCAGCTCTCGCTGTCCACGGCCCACTGGCACCATGGCGTCAATCGCCTTCAAGCCGGTTTGCACTGGCTGAGACACTGACTTACGCCAAATAACGCCGGGCGCAACTTTTTCAATAACGTCGGTTTGCTTGTGTCCGATCGGGCCCTTGCCGTCGATAGGCTCGCCCAATGCATTCACCACACGACCAATCAGCTCAGGGCCGATCGGTACTTCCAGAATTCGGCCAGTACACTTGACCACATCACCTTCGGAGATGTGCTCGTACTCACCCAAAATCACGGAACCAACAGAATCGCGCTCAAGGTTCAAAGCGAGACCGAAGGTGTTGCCGGGGAACTCCAGCATCTCACCTTGCATAACATCGGAAAGCCCGTGAACGCGACAAATACCGTCGCTTACGGAAATTACCGTTCCTTGTGTACGGACGTTGGCTGATGATCCCAGGCCTTCGATCCGACTCTTGATCAGTTCACTGATCTCAGAGGGATTAATCTGCATAATGATTTCTCCAAATTTAATTCAGGCCCGAAGATCAGGCAACAATGGCTGCTTTCATCGCTTCAAGACGACCGCGGACAGACGTATCGAAACATTGATCTCCCACCGTGACGCGAACGCCACCGATAAGATCGCTGTTGAGACGAACGACGGCTTTCAACCGGCGGTTAAATCGTTTTTCAAGGATGGGAAGCAGCTCGGCAACAGCAGAATCATCCATAGCGAAGGCTGTTTCAATCAAGGCATCTGCGACGCCGTCATGAACGTTCTTCAACTCAAGAAACTGGCGTTCGATTTCTGGCAGAGCCAGAAGACGACCATTCTCGACCAAGGCTTTGAGGAAATTGCGCGCTTCAGGCACTTCAGGAGTGCTTGTGAGTTGCACAAAAACATCCAATACCGTGGTATCGGAAAGCTTTGGATCGTTTACCAGCAAAGTGATGTCAGGATGGCCTGCAATTGTTGCCCAACTTCTCAACCATTGCGTCCACTGGTCCAAACCCTGCTTCAATGCAACATCAAATGCTGCGTCTGCGTAGGGGCGGGCGGTTGTGGCTAGTTCGACCATGTTGATGTCCTTTTTGCGTCAGCCAATTACAACTGCGCTTTCAATTGACCGAGCAGGTCTGCGTGTGCCTGAGCATTGATTTCCTTCTTGAGGATTTGCTCGGCGCCTGCAACAACCAGACCCGCCAACTGACCACGCAATTGCTCACGGGCGCGCTGCGCTTCCTGCGCGGCTTCAGCTTCAGCTTGCACAAGAATACGCTTGCGCTCTGCTTCGGCTTGTTGCTTTGCTTCTTCAACAATTTGAGCTGCACGTTTCTCAGCATCTGTGATGCGTTGCTGAGTTTCAGAACGGGTTTTCGCCAATTCTTGCTCGACGCGAGAATTCGCTTCGGCAAGTGACTGCTTACCCCGCTCTGCGGCGGCCAAACCATCGGCAATTTTCTTTGCACGATCGTCCAGTGCTTTCATCATGGGCGGCCACACAAATTTCATTGTGAACAGCGCCAGAATGAAGAACACCACGAGCTGTGCGAACAGCGTTGCGTTCAGATTCACGGTGTTTTCCCTTTAAAACGCGCAACTTGAACTGGCTGCGCGTGAGTCAAACGAAGGAATAATTTGACGAATCAGCCTACAAAGGGATTCGCGAAAGCGAACATCATTGCGATACCAACACCAATCAGAAACGCTGCGTCGATCAGACCGGCCAAAACGAACATTTTGGTCTGCAATTCATTCATCAACTCAGGCTGGCGAGCAGACGCCTCAAGGTACTTACCACCCATGATGGCAATACCGATACAAGCGCCGATGGCACCCAAACCAATGATCAGGCCACAAGCCAGAGCAACGAGAGCTACGTTAGTCATGAAAACTCCTTTAATTTAAAAGTCCAAGATTTAAAAGTAAAAAGCCAAAAACAAAAACTGTTGAGTTAGGGCCGTTTAGAGGGCAGCCCACCCCCGAAAACCTGTAAGCAATCAGTGACCCTGATGCGCCTGACCAATGTAGATCAAAGTAAGCATCATGAAAATGAAGGCCTGAAGCAAAACGATCAGAATGTGGAATATTGCCCACACAGAACCGGCCAGAACGTGCCCCACAAAGGCCAAGGCACCGCCACCGGTCAGCGCAGCGGCAGAACCCAGCAGAGCGATCAGCATGAACACCAATTCGCCGGCGTACATGTTGCCGAAAAGTCGCATGCCCAGAGAAACGGTTTTCGCTGCAAACTCAATCAAGTTCAGAATAAAGTTGGGCGCCCACAACAGGGGGTTTGAACCGAACGGAGCGCAGAACAACTCATGCACAAAACCGCCCAAACCCTTGATCTTCAGGTTGTAGTACAACATGAGAATAAGGACTCCCAAGGCAATGCCCATGGTGCCATTCAGATCGGCGGAGGGAACAATCCTCATGTAGGCATGGGATGGATCGACACCGACCATGGGAGCAATCCGCTCCCAGATACTGGGAACCAGGTCAAGCGGCAGTAAATCGAGCGCATTCATGAATGCGACCCACATAAACACCGTGAGTGCGAGCGGGGCAATAAAAGAGCGATCGCCATGGACGATTGCCTTTGATTGCTCCTCAACCATTTCAACCAACATTTCCACCAGCGCCTGGAAACGCCCAGGCACTCCGGATGTGGCGCGAACGGCTGCGAACCTTAAAAACATGACGGCAGCAATACCTGCGAGCAGCGAGTAGAACACCGTGTCGTAATTGATAATTGAAAAGTCGACGATGCTGTGCTGATGCTCAGACTGAAAATGAGTCAGGTGGTGCTGAATGTAGCTTGAGGGCGTTGGACCACTCGTTTGTTCTGCGGCTGTAGACATGTGCTATTTCAGAAGGAATGTTAAAAAGTAGCTCTTGATTGTTGCAATCACGGCAATCAACATTGACCACCAGACGAGCCCCGGGTAGATCTTCGCACAAAAGGCGAGCAATGCAAGCGTTGCAACAATCTTCAAGAATTCACCAACCAAAAATGTACCCACCCCGGCAATCGGGGTTGCATTCCCAAGTGACAATCGGAGGGCAAACATTGAACTGGGAAGGGCCACCGACAAAGCGCCACACATTGCAGACAACGCGTGCGCAGGTGAAACCCACATCAACCCAATGCTAACAGCCGAACCGACCAACCACTGAAAAGCAACTATTTTCCACATATCCTAGAGAACCAAATCGCAAACTCAACTAACCTGCGACTTTTTTTGCAGACCCTTTTTTAAAAGCACCCGTTGCTCATGAGTTCGCAACATTAAAACATCCGACCTCAATTGCCTTTAAACACTCGGGGTTAAAACTCCAAGTTAAAACCCAAAGATTAAAACTCCAAGTTCATAACTCAGGCCTTATAACCTAGAACTTTTAACCTGAGCTTTAAAATATTGAGCTTGGTAAGGATCTCTGCAACTCTTAAAGACTCCCTGTTTGTGGGAATGCGCGCAAAGTTCATTTCTGGCAAACCAGTCAATTGTAGCGTTTTAGCCCTTTTTCGTCAAACCAACTCACGGTAAGAATCAGAGGGAAACATCTACAAAAGGCCCTTTACTCTTCATCTTCAGAGAATCGCCATTTGGCCAGGATGCCATCCAACTCATCAAGCGAGCCAAATTTGACGGTGATTTGCCCCGCACCCTTTGCATTGCTTTTCAGATGTACGGCAGCAGCCATCCAGTCGGCCAGTCGCTCTTGCAGCCGAGTGATATCAACAGACGTTACCTGAGCTCTGGGTCTTGTTTTTTCTGCCTGGGTCAAGCGAAGCGCCACAAGACGCTCAGTGTCTCTTACACTCAAGCGCCGGTTGATAACCTCGTGGGCTGCGCCAACCTGATCACCCGCAACCAATGCGAGCAATGCGCGCGCATGACCCATTTCAAGATCGCCCGCCAAAAGCATGGTTTGCACGGGCGGGGCAAGCGCCAAAAGACGCAATAGATTCGAAGTTGCACTGCGCGACTTACCAACAGCAGAGGCAGCCTGCTCGTGCGTCAGACCAAACTCCTTGATCAAACGGGACAGGCCCTGCGCCTCTTCGAGCGGATTCAAATCTTCGCGCTGTATGTTTTCAATCAGCGCCATAACCAGAGCCGCCTCGTCAGCAACCTTCCTGACAATAACGGGAACCTCAGTCAGTCCCGCAAGCTGCGAAGCACGGAAGCGGCGCTCACCGGCAATGATTTCATATTTATTGGCGGCGATGGAACGAACGAGTATCGGCTGCATCACGCCCTGACTACGAATTGAGTCAGCCAATTCAGCCAATGCTGATTCATCCATGCGGCTTCTAGGCTGGTATTTCCCCGCCTGCACCAACTTTACCGGCATTTGTTGAACCATTTCGCCACCCTCGGCCGGCTCATCTTTTACAGTTGGACCCAGCAAAGCCTCAAGACCCCTGCCCAAACCCTTGCTTTTCTTTATGGCACTCATGATGCCCTCCTTTTATTTGTTGGCCGCCTCACGTCACTTGACACGCGCAATCATCTCTTCCGCAAACGAGATATACGCCTGGGCGCCCTTGCTCGAACGGTCAAAGACAACACCGGGCAAACCGTAACTGGGCGCCTCTGCGAGCCTTACATTGCGCGGTATGACGGTTTTGAAAACCTTGTTGCCGAAATGAGCCTCTAACTGGGCAGACACCTGATTAGAAAGCGTTATTCGCGGATCGAACATGACCCGGAGCAAACCAATGATGGACAAATTTGCGTTCAGGTTTGCACAGACCTGTTTAATACTATTGACCAGATCACTGAGGCCTTCCAATGCATAATATTCGCACTGCATAGGAATGATCACGCCATGGGCACAGCACAGACCATTCAGTGTCAGCAGAGACAGAGAGGGCGGACAATCGATCAAAATAAAATCGTATTGATCCAACACTGGAGCCAAGGCTTTTGAAAGACGCGTTTCACGACCCTCAGAATCAACAAGTTCAATCTCGGCGCCGGCCAGGTCTCGATTCGTGGGAAGTACATCGTAAGACACACCCTCGCCCCTGCAAATAACCTCTGTAACCGGTGTTTGATCAATCAGCACCTCATACACGGACGCTTCCAGATCTCGCTTGTCCACACCGGAACCCATGGTGGCATTGCCTTGCGGATCAAGGTCAACCAGTAAAACCCGCTGGCCCTTGTCTGCCAGACCTGCAGCCAGATTGACGGTGGTTGTGGTTTTACCCACCCCCCCTTTTTGATTTGCGACACAAAATATCTTGGCCATGCGCTGGCTAACCTTTCAAAGATCTCAAAACAATCAGGTGTCGTTCAGCACTGACACCTGGAATCACCAACTTGGAAAATGAATGTTCTTCCCACCCCGCCGGTACGGTCAAATTCGCATCGATTTTTCCCCGCATTGCGCACACAAAACCATCGGTGGCCAGTTGCCCAGAGGCCAATTTTGCAAAAAGGGATAAATCGGAAAATGCTCGGGAAACAACAAGGTTATATTTTTGATCGCAGGAATGCTGCTCGACTCTGCCATGTACAGCGCGGCAATTTTTAAGCCCTAGCTCACCAATTGCCTGCGTCATGAACGCTGCTTTCTTTTGTACCGCATCAATCAGCGTCACAGACCAGTCAGGCCGCAAAGAGGCCAACACCAAACCCGGAAGACCTGCGCCAGCACCAATGTCTAGCAACCGTGGCGAAACACCCTCTGACAGGGCATCCAGGGCCGGCAATACGGACATGGAGTCCAACAAGTGAAGACTAACCATATCCGGTATGTTGCGGATGGCGGTCAGGTTGTAAACACGATTCCACTTGATCAACAGCCCCAAAAATTTTAACAGTCGATTACAATCTTCGGCTGAAAGCGTCACGCCAAAAGATTCCGCGCCTCGAAACAATGATGCCTTTGATGTTTCACGTGAAACATCATCCAGTAATGATGCACTCATCATCAGGCTGCAGACTCATTGGCTTGCACTTTCGTACCTGCCAGCATATTCAGCTTTTTGATATGCACGATCAGCAAAGAGACCGCAGCAGGCGTGACACCGGAAACCCTCGATGCCTGACCCAAAGTTTCCGGACGGTTAGCCTCCAGCTTCTGCATAACCTCTTTGCTAAGCCCCCTGACCTCAGAAAACACCAAGGCGTCGGGGATTCGCGTTGTTTCATGGTTCAGCTGTTTCGCAATTTCCTGACGCTGTCTGGCAACATAACCTTCGTATTTAACCTCAATCTCAACCTGAGACGCCGGCACCCCGGTCAAGGCAAGCTCAGACACAGGGGAACCATCGGCCTTCCGGAGACTCATCAGCGCGTCGTAGCTGACATCGGGACGCTTCAACAGGTCGGACAAAGGATATTCACGCTCAAGCGCTTGTCCAAAAACCCGAGACATCTCGGCAGGCTCAAACATTCTTGGGTTCACCCAAGTCGATCGCAAGCGTTGTGTTTCACGCTCAACCGATTCTCTTTTCTCAGAGAATAGCGCCCACTGCGCATCACCCACACAACCCAATTCGCGCCCAAGCTCTGTGAGGCGGGCGTCGGCATTGTCTTCACGCAGACTGAGACGATATTCAGCACGGCTGGTAAACATACGGTAGGGCTCGGTAACACCCATGGTCACCAGATCATCAATCAACACGCCCAAATAGGCCTCGTCGCGGCGGGGTAACCACGCAGGCTTTCCTTGTGAAAACAAGGCTGCATTGATGCCTGCAAACAGTCCTTGCGCCGCCGCTTCTTCGTAACCTGTGGTTCCGTTGATCTGTCCGGCGAAAAACAGACCTTGAATGGACTTTGATTCAAAAGAGCTCTTCAAACCTCGAGGATCAAAATAGTCGTATTCAATGGCGTAACCAGGGCGCAAGATGTGTGCACTCTCAAGCCCACGTATGGAATGAATCAATTCCAGTTGGACATCAAAGGGAAGACTGGTTGAGACTCCGTTGGGATAAAACTCGTGCGTACTTAAACCCTCGGGCTCGAGAAAAATCTGGTGGGAATCTTTGTCTGCAAACCGGTGGATCTTATCTTCAATGGAGGGGCAATACCGCGGGCCCACACCTTCAATGACACCGGTGTACATAGGGCTTCTGTCCAAGCCGCCACGAATAATATCGTGCGTCTTTAAATTCGTGTGGGTAATCCAGCAGGGCAACTGCTGTGGATGCATATCGGAAGAACCGCGATACGAAAAAACGGGAACCGGATCCAGGTCTCCAGGTTGCTCTTGCATTACAGAAAAATCGATTGATCTGCCGTCAATGCGCGGAGGGGTTCCGGTTTTCAAACGACCCTGTGGAAGGTTCAACTCCTTAAGCCGCTGTCCGAGTGAAATGGCTGGAGGATCACCAGCCCGACCGGCAGCGTAGTGTTGAAGGCCCACATGAATCAGTCCATTCAAAAACGTACCTGCTGTCAGGACAACCGCATCGGCCTCAAACTTAAGACCAATCTGGGTGACAGCACCGCATATACGGTCGTTTCTCACCATTAGGTCGTCTACAGGTTGTTGAAACAACCAAAGGTTCTCCTGATTTTCCAACTGAGTGCGAATGGCCTGGCGATACAACACACGGTCTGCTTGGGCACGCGTAGCCCTAACAGCAGGTCCCTTCGAGCTGTTGAGAATTCGGAACTGTATGCCCGCCTCATCTGTTGCCAAGGCCATGGCGCCACCAAGGGCATCCACTTCCTTGACAAGGTGACCCTTACCGATACCACCAATAGAAGGGTTGCAAGACATCTGACCCAAGGTTTCGATGTTGTGCGTTAGCAAGAGTGTTTTTCTTCCCATTCT
>JBEIKS010000045.1:0-12451 GCA_040379625.1 Burkholderiaceae bacterium | reverse complement strand
GCAGGGGCTCAGTATTCACGACAGGGTTTTCTGGAAGGCCTGCTCGGGGAATAGACAACGAGTTTATTCAATTGATGGATGGCAAAATGGTTTTGCCTTTTCCAATACAAAATACGATGACAGCATCTCTAAGGCAATTGGCTGCAAGAACCAATAACGGTGAATATCAAAGTTTATGGGCTGGGCAAGACTATTCCAGAACAAGAAAGCTCAATACTAAGAGCCTGATGTTGGCGTTAAAAGAAGAGCTTTTGATTGCCCTTGAAAAACCAGCCTAAACAATTATTCATTAATTTGTCATCAAACTGAAATGTGTTTCTCCCAAACTTGAAAGGTTAAATTCTACTCAGTGCTGCCGTGAAACACCTGATTCCAGTTTTAGCGCTTTGCTGCTTTCTTGCGGGCTGTATGGGAAGCGATAGCGCAGATTCATCTGCTCCCGTGTCTTCTACAAATGCGCCGGCGAATCAGTCTGCCGCCAACGCAAGCCAAAACAGTGCCCCGCCGCAAGTAGATGCGGGCCCGGCTCGTGCTGAGTTTGAAGCAACAGAAATTACCCTTGTTGGTGAGGCTTTTCCAGCCCCCAACCGCTCCATACGGCAAGTGTTTTGGCGCCAGAGCAACACAGATGAAATACGTGCGGTGCTGCCCGGCGATACTTCAGAATCCACTCTGGTGTTTACCTTGCCACAAGTGGAACGAGACACCACACTGACATTTGTCTTTACTGCCGAGGACAACACCGGAGAAAGGACAAGCGATAGCGTTGCAGTCTTGGTGCGCGACCGCTTGCCCAACAAGCGGCCCATTGCAAAAATTGTAGCCCCCGCGAGTGTTTCAGCGGGAACCGCCAGCGTAAGCTTGGATGCCTGCAGTTCGACCGACCCGGACGGTGCGGTGACAGCCTACGCATGGTTTGAGCGCATCAATGGCGCAGACCGAGCCTTATCGGAAACCACCTGCCAGCTCACTGCAGCACTGAACCGGCAAAGCCCGCAGGGCCAACGCTATGAATTTATTGTGCGGGTTACGGACAACGCGGGTGCCACGGATGAGGACAACACCACCGTGCAGCAAGGCGGACGCAGTGGCAACGCTGCGAATTCCGCCCCTGTGGTGCAAAGCACCACCGCAACCCCCACACCGGCCAGGCCCGGGGAAGAAATTTCTTTGACTGCATTGGCAAATGATGCAGATGGAGATTCCCTAAGCTACCTATGGGAACAGACTGCGGGGCAACAAGTCATCATTTTTGAACCCAAACAGGCCAATACCCGGTTTTTGGCGCCCGATCAAAAAGGAAGTGTCAGTTTTAGGCTGACCGTCAGCGACGGTCTGGCACAAAACAGCCAAGTATTGACAGTGGCCATTGAGCCCACCGCAGCATCCAACCAACCCAGTTTGACCCAATGCCTGATTACTCCGCAGCGAGCGGGTTGCTTCACCGGCGCACAAAACCTGCTGACGGACAATCAGGTCGCAAGCCTGATTAACTTCAGTGCATCGACAGACAGCGCTGGGGTTTGCAACCCCTTGGCCGTACCGAGTTGGGCACATTATTACGGTGCCCTGCATGAACACACAGCATTCTCGGATGGTACCTTGCTCACGACCCCAGCCAGTGTGATGCAACGGGTGAGAAGCAAAGGGTTCAATTTTGCGTTCACAACAGATCACTCAGACAACATGGGCCTTCCAGCCCCACTGCCAGACCCGAATTTCTGTCAGGTAGATCCCTTGGCCTGCGTTCTGGCGGACCCTACTAACCCTCAAAGCAACCTCGACAAGTGGGGAACCACGCTGGCCATGGCCAACCGCAACAGTACGCCGCAGTTTACGGCCATACGCGGGTTCGAGTGGACCTCTGACCGATTCGGCCATGCCAATGTGCTGTTTTCCAGTAACTATATCAATGCAAAGACCGGCCCCGGCTATGCTGTGAATATGGATGCGTTCTGGCAATGGTTCACATTGCCTGCAAATGTGGGCGGCGGCAACGACGGACTGATGGTGTTTAACCATCCTGGGCGTGAGGATTCTTTGCACGGCCCCTTGCTCCAAGCCACCAATTTTTTTGCGCAGGGTAGCGCTGTTGCACCGGGAAACCCGACATCATCCCAACTTCCCCAGGGCGATCCGGCCTATGCCTTTAATGACTTCGCCTACCGTGGCACAGCCGATTACCGCGTGGTGGGTGTTGAGGTTTTTGGCAAGGGTGATGAATACGATTCTGATGGTAAAAAAGGCAGTTGGTTGGCCCATGCGCTGGACAAAGGATGGTTTCTGGCGCCGACAGGATCCGAGGATCACCACGACACGCGTTGGGGCGATGCCGACCTGCCGAAGACAGTCATTATTGCTCGCACCAACTCAGCCAACGATTTGAAACAAGCCATGATGGCCAGACGGATGTATGCAGTTGCGCAAAACTATAACAATGTCCGGCTTGAATTCAAGACATTGGACGGCACTGAACAGCCCATGGGTTCGCGTATCCGCACACAACAAAGCGTTCTGAATTTTCGGGTGGCAGTGGGTACAAGGCCAGGCACTGCGACACAATTGGCAGTGGCTGATGTCGCCATTGAAGTGCTTGGGTCGCAAGGCAATAACGCGGTTCGTTACACACCGCTGCTAACACCGACTGCGGTGGCGGGTGCACCAGGGCAATTTGAGTTTTCAGTGCCGGTGGCGGCTGCCCGAAACTGGGTCTTTGTGCGTGTGCGGGACAAACGCAACAACAACCGCATCGCAGCCGTTTCAGCGCCCATCTGGTTTGAAAAGGGTATGACACCCCTCTTCATGTGCGCGGAGCGCTGACCCCTTTAATGCGTCCTTCTGTACACTAGACCCGTCGCTCACTGCAAACGGGTTCACCCATGTTCAGACGTTTCTTGATCAGTTTGACCTTTATATTTTTAATGTTGGGGTCTGCGGCATTTTATTTTCTCTACAGTCCCAAGCCCGCTTTGCCAGTTGGGCCGGTTGTGAAAATGGAAGTTGGCATAGGCGGGTATCAGCGGCACTTTCTGGTGTTCACTCCCACACAGCTGCGAGAGGGGGCCAGTGTTCTTTTTGTATTTCATTCGTCGCAAAGCAGTGCTGAAGAAATGCGCCGTGTTGTTGGTGGCGTGCTTGAGCGTCTGGCCGAACAGGACAATGTGATTGTCGTTTACCCGGACGGGTACGAAGGTCATTTCAACGACTGCCGCCGCCTGGCATCTTACAGTGCGCGTACGCTGAACATTGATGACATTGCATTCACCAAAGCAATGATTGATCAGTTGCTTGCGCAGCGGCACATCAACCGTGAAAAAGTTTATGCAATCGGCTACTCCAATGGTGGTCAAATGGCGTTACGACTGGCGCTGGAAGCGCCGGAAAGGGTCAGGGGCGTTGCATCAATCGCGGCGAACCTGCCCGCGCCAGACAACATGGATTGCAAGCCTGCTGCTGTGCCTGCGCGGTTCATCGGGTTTGTCGGGGGCACAAAAGACCCGGTCAATCCTTATGAGGGCGGGCAGGTCACGCTGTTCGGTTTCGGCAATCGCGGGAATGTGCTTTCGGCGCGTGAGAGTGCACAATGGTTTGCAAATGCGCTTGGTCTTGCTGCCGTAGAGAGCCAAAAGCCGAAGTCGGCCCAGGAGTCGGCGTCAGCTTTGAGCACACATCAGCAGGATTGGATGTCATCAGGCGGCCATGTTCGTCTGCTCACCATTGAAGGCGGTGGACACACTGTTCCACAGGCCCATTACCGTTATCCACTCATTTTTGGTGCTACATTGCGAAATGATTCTGTACTCGAAGAGACTTGGCGAATGCTGTCGAGTCATACGCACTGAAAACAGCCGGACGCGATGAGCCGGATAAGACAAGGAGACACACATGAAAGTCAAAGCTGCCGTATCGTACGAGGCGGGCAAACCGCTGGTGGTGGAAATGGTGGATCTGGCAGGCCCGCAGGCCGGTGAAGTGCTGGTTGAGATCAAGGCATCAGGGGTGTGTCACACCGATGAATTCACCCGTTCCGGAGCAGACCCGGAAGGTTTGTTTCCGGTTATTTTTGGGCATGAAGGCGCAGGCGTGGTGGTGGATGTCGGGCCGGGCGTCACCACGCTGAAAAAGGGCGATCATGTGATTCCGCTCTACACGCCGGAATGCCGTCAGTGCAAGTCGTGCTTGTCACGTAAAACCAATTTGTGCACGGCCATCCGTGCGACGCAGGGCAGGGGCGTCATGCCTGATGGCAGCAGCCGCTTCTCCATTAACGGTCAAAAAATCCACCACTACATGGGTTGTTCCACTTTTGCCAACTACACGGTGCTGCCGGAAATTGCATTGGCCAAGATTCGTCCTGATGCGCCCTTTGAAAAGATTTGCTATATCGGCTGTGGTGTGACCACGGGCATAGGCGCAGTCATCAATACTGCGAAGGTGGAGCCGGGTTCCACTGTGGTGGTGTTCGGTTTGGGTGGCATTGGTTTGAACGTCATTCAAGGCGCACGCATGGTGGGCGCAGGCAAAATTATTGGTGTGGACACCAATCCGGGGCGCAAGGCGATGGCTGAAAAATTCGGCATGACTCACTTTGTCAATCCGAAAGAGGTGGAGGGCGACTTGGTGCCCTATCTGGTTGCGCTGACCGATGGCGGCGCCGATTACAGCTTTGAATGTGTCGGCAATGTTGAGCTGATGCGTCAGGCCTTGGAATGTTGCCACCGTGGCTGGGGTGTGTCGGTGATTGTGGGGGTTGCAGGTGCCGGGCAGGAAATTAAAACCCGGCCGTTCCAGTTGGTCACTGGCCGCGAATGGAAGGGCACCGCTTTCGGAGGCGCCCGTGGGCGTACCGATGTGCCGAAAATTGTGGACTGGTACATGGAAGGCAAAATCGACATTGATTCACTGATCACCCATGTCATGCCCATTGAGCAGATCAACACGGCCTTTGATGTGATGCATGAAGGCAGCAGCATCCGGTCGGTGGTTACGTTTTAAGGAGCTTTACATGGCCTTCACGTCTGTTTCGGCCCAGCGCTGCTTTCAGGGGGTGCAGCATGTGGTGTCGCACCCGTCAGAACAAACAGGCTGCGACATGCGCGTGTCGGTCTACCTGCCCGATGTGCCGCAAGGGGGGCGTATTCCTGCGGTGTACTGGCTGTCTGGCCTGACATGTACTGAAGAAAACTTTACCGTCAAGGCTGGCGCACAGCGGGTGGCCAGCGAACTGGGCATTGCTGTGGTGGCACCCGACACCAGTCCGCGCGGTGTGCGTTTTGAAGGCGATGCAGACAGCTACGACTTTGGTTTGGGGGCCGGCTTTTATGTGGACGCAACGCAGGCCCCGTGGCGGGCAAACTATCGCATGTACAGTTATGTGGTGCATGAATTGCCTGCGTTCATCGCACAGGCCTTCCCCAGCATAGACACACAGCGTGCGGCGGTGATGGGACATTCCATGGGTGGGCACGGTGCGCTGACGATTGCACTGAAAAACCCGGACCGTTATCAATCCGTTTCCGCGTTTGCGCCCATCGTCGCGCCCAGTCAGGTGCCATGGGGGCAGAAGGCATTGGCAGGTTATTTGGGTGATGACCCGACTGCATGGGCGCAATACGATGCGTGTTCGCTTGTTTTGTCTCGTGGTTGGACGGGGCCGGAAATTTTGGTGGACCAAGGCAGCCAAGACAATTTTCTGGAAAAACAGTTAAAGCCGGAATTACTGATTGCAGCTTGCAAAGCCGCCGGTGTGCCGCTGCAATTGCGCATGCAGCAGG
This sequence comes from Burkholderiaceae bacterium, assembly GCA_040379625.1. Taxonomy (GTDB): domain Bacteria; phylum Pseudomonadota; class Gammaproteobacteria; order Burkholderiales; family Burkholderiaceae_B; genus SXZD01. The sequence continues at coordinate 6,677 of JBEIKS010000045.1, read as the reverse complement.
GCCATGACCACAGCTACTTTTTTATTGCCAGCTTTATTGAAGATCACCTGCGGTTTCATGCGAAGGCACTGAAGGCCTGACTTTGTTTTTAATCAAGAACTTATTAAAACTAAAATTAACACTGGTCAATTTTGACCAGTCTTCTGAGACATCCCACACTCAAGCTTAGCCCACAATTCACCCATGTTGATGAACAGATAACCGCGGTTTTTCGGGGTTTTCATCTTAAGAGGTTGAAATCATGGGTGTAGTCGCAATTCCTGCCAGTGAAAAAAGTCGTATCGCGCACATTAACCGTGCCTATGTGTCTACGGTTTTGAACCTTCACCGCCAAGGGCAGCACTCCTATCTGTTGTCTCGCTTTGATCTTTCCGAAGAAATGCTCGATGAGTTGGCGGGTTTGTCAGAAAACGCGCTGGACAGTTTGATTCTCGACATGAACACCACCTTGTTCGGCCTGGAACTCGATGCAAGTTGGATGGGCTTGTTGCTGGAAGACAATTCCGCACAGGCATTGCAGTGGATGCAGGTTCAAGTCACCGGTGCTGCGCAGGGTGATGCGTTTGTGGCGCTGGTTTTGCAGGAATTGGCAGTCAGCAATATTCACAGCGATTCAACCGCCTACCGCTTTAATTGTTCGCAAGCTTTGGCGGACCAGTTGAGTTTGATCAACCCATTGAAGTTGTCTGCATTGGCGGCGCACTCGAAAACCATGTTGCGCGCCCGTTTTACCCGCAACCATTTAATGGCCGCTGAAGTGAGTACCTCACTGCCCATTGGTTTGCTGATGTCGCTGCGCTGATTGGTTTCTTGAAACCACTAAATAACATACGAAGTACAAGATACAAAAGACACGAAGGAATATTGCAATGAACGAATTGAAAAAAGTCTCTGGCCACCACTCTGTTGAAAGCATCACAGACCAATGGCTGATTGACCGTTTGTTCAGTCATGATTTGCGTGTCATTGAAGTCAAGCACACCGCCAACACCTTGATGGGCGTGGCCGAAGACAAACGCATTCAGTCTTACATTGCAAAAAGCAAAAACCCGAACAAACGCGGCAGTGGTGGTATTCAGTATTTGAACCCGGTGCGCTCCGGGCGTGATGCGGGTGTTTTTTATGCTGTGCTGGCGCACCATGTTGAAAAAATGCTGGAGTCTTTCAAGGCGCAAATTGAACCTGATTCAAAACTGCACAAAGATCACCGCCTGCTGTTGCTGGCTATTTTGAATGTGTGGGAAAGTTTCGAACACCACGATGTGGTGGTGCGCAGGAAAACCCGTTTGATTGATCTGATTTCCGTGATGCGCTACAAAATAATGGGCGACTGGGAATTGTTCAGTTGCAAGGTGTGTGAAACCCCTTTGCCACGTTATGACAGCATTGCCTGCGCTTGCCCGGTGTGTGCTGCAGCGTCCATTAAAAAAGGCTTGATCAGAAACGAGCAAAGCAAGGGCTGAGGTAACGTGCCGTTTTAGGCAATCAAATCAAACAAACTGTTTTTTGAGATTTGCGAATAAGACACCTGAAGTGCCTTGAGCTGGGCGTCTGTTTGCGTCAGGCGGGAAATGGTTTCTGTGAGGTCGGCGCCCACGGAGTCTTCCATGACGCGTTTGCCCTCCAGTATCAGATTGGAATTCAACTCTTCTGCTTGGTCCAGTCTGACCAGCGTGGTGCCGGTTTGTACCCGTGCTGACAAGGCGTTTTTGTTTGCAATGTCTAGCAGTGCATCGAATTCGCTTAAATTCACAACCGGCGCACCTGGGGTGCCGTCTATGTATTTGCCCAGACGGTCAATGTCTTTGGTGAGTTGCGCCAAGTCTGTGAGGGCCGTGGCACCTGTGCCACCGATGCCCAGCAGTTTCTCGCCCCCGGACAGCGTCAGGGAAACGCTGCGGCCGTTTGCAATCTCAACGGAAGATTCGCTGCCCGTGGTTTGAAACAGGGGCAGGTCATCAAAGTCTTTGCTTTTAAGCAAGTCTTGGACTTCTTCCAACCGGCTTTTGAATTCAATGGCCAGCGAGCGTTGATCTTGTGCATTCAGTGTGCCGTTGCGAGATTGCAGCGAGAGGTCTTTCAGTGAATTCAATGATTCACCGATGCTGCCCAAGATAGTTTCCTGTTGCGAAAATCGCGAGCGAACCACCGTGATGTTTCGGTTGAACTGTTCTGCTTCCGTGATGCCCTTTTGCGCTTGAAATGCCGTGATGAAGGCTTCATGGTCGTCAGACGCCTGGTCAATGCCCACACCGGTTCCCACCTTTTTCTGCAGGTTCAGCAATTCGGTTTGGGTGTTGTTGAGCGTCTTTAAATTTTGCTCAAAGAACTGCAAGGATGAAATACGCATGGATTTGATCTTTCAGCTTAACGGGTCATGTCAAGAATTTCCTGGAACAGGTCTTTTGACAATCCGATGACCTTTCCCGCGGCGGAATAGGATTGTTGGTAGCGGATCAGGTTGGCGGCTTCTTCATCCAGGCTGACACCAGACAGCGAAGATTGGTCTGTTTCCAGTTGCGTGAGAATCAGGTCTTTGGCTGAGGCATCGCTTTTGGCCTGAGAGGCGGTGTTGCCCACCTGCGTCAGCATGCGGGTGTATTGTTGGTTTACAGACGGGCTGCCTTCGTCAAACACCTTGGCCATTGCACTGATGGAGCCGTTGCTGTTGCTGCCTTTTGCAATTGCGATGTCATTGGTTGTGAAGCCTACAGAGACCTTCAAGCGACCTTCGGTGAGCGAGTACAGCGGGGGTTTTGCTCCGCCTGTCTGTATTGCGCTGGTTTTGTTGAATACATCCTGGCTCATGGCACTCAGGCTACTTGTGAAGCCGGCGAGTTGTGTGTCGCGGAATTCCAGCAAGCCCGCCATGCGGCCTTGCCCCAAGCTTTCATTGGGCAAGGGAATGATGATTGTTTTGCCTGACTGCACGATTGAACGCGCCACTTTGATGGGCGAATCTGATGTGGTGGTGAGTTCAAAGCTTTGTGTTTCACTGACCAGCGGCATACCGGATTTTGTATTTAAACTGATACGACCGTTCTCGTTGGTAAAGCCTTCGATTTCTATTTCTTCCGAGAGCTCTTTGATCAGTTGTGCACGTTTGTCGATGAGATCGTTGGGTTCCAGACGCACGCTGCCACGGATGGTGGTGCTGTCAGAAATCTCAAGGTTCAAGCGTGCAATTTGTGCGCTCAGGCGGTTGATGTTTTGCACAGAATTTTCTACGCCGACATCGGCTTGCCGGGACAACACCGCTGCATTGCTGAACAGTTCGTTGAACCGTGACGCCAGTTCTTCTGCAGCAAACATGAACGTTTGTTTGAGCGATTCATCGTTGGGGCGGGTAGAGAGGTCTTGTGCCGCCTTGAAAAATTCTTGCATGGCGCCACCAATGGACGTACTGGGGTCTGCCAGCAAGCGGTCGAGTTGGTCGAGTTGCCCGGCGCGGGCGTCGGCATAGGATTTCTCAGAGGCGAGGCTGTTGATGCGACTGTTCAGGAATTCATTGCTCAGGCGGCGCACGTTGTCCACGGTCACGCCCCTGCCCACAAAACCGCTGCCCGAGCCTATGCCTTCAATCGAACTGACTTGAACCTGTTGCCGGCTGTAGGCCGGGTTGTTGGCATTGGCGATGTTGTGCGAGGTGGTGTCCAACGCTTGCTTGGAGGCATTCAAACCGCTGAGAGCGACGCCGAAGAGCGACATTATTTGATTCCCTTGCCTAAAATCTGTTGCTCAATGATACGCGCCAACCCCAGACCTTTTCCCCCCACATTCATGGAGGTCTGGTTTTCATACATGTCCTGAAAACTGTTCAAGGCTTGGCTCTTGAAAAGTCCTCCGCCGCCATCCCCACCGATGGGTTTTGCGCTTTTCAGCATCATTTGCATGAACATGCCTTCGAAATACTGCGCTGCATCCTTGGCCGCCTGCGCACGTTCCTGGGGGTTGTTGGACTGGCTGATGCGCTTCATGCCGGTGAGGGCGGAATTGTCCCAGAAGGGGGTGTTGCCGGCGACGTCACGCATCAGATCACCTCGATTTCGGCATACAGGCTGCCGGTCTGCTTGATGGCTTGAAGAATTGAAATCAAATCTTGCGGACTGGCGCCCATTGAGTTCAAGGCTTTTACCAGATCGGTCAGGCTGTCTGCGCCTTCCAGACGCATCAGTTCGCCAGCGTCGGTTTTGATGTCAATGTCAGTGCGCGAAGCCACCACGGTGCTGCCGCCGGACAAAGGTGCAGGCTGGCTGATGATGGGTGTGTTCTTGATTTGCACTGTCAGGTTGCCGTGCGTGACAGCACAGGCTTCCAGACGCACGGAATCGTTCATTGCCACCGAACCGGTGCGGGCATTGATGACCACGCGGGCCATGTCCTTGTTCGGTGAAACTGGAATTTCCTGCACCAGCGCCACAAAACCCACGCGATCGTCGCTGCTGCGCGGCGCATTGAGTTCAATGACACGGCCATTGACTGCAAAAGCGGTTTGCGGACCCAGCTTTTTGTTGATCAGGTCTGCCACGCGGCGGGCATCGCCGAAATCGGAGCGTGTCAGTTCCAGACGAATGGGGCCATCGTCGGTGAATACATTGCCCACAGAGCGCTCTACGATGGCGCCTGAGGGCACGCGACCGGAGCTTAATGTGTTGATGACCTTCTTGTTGCCGCCGGCTTCTGCGCCCGCTCCGCCGATAATCAGCGAGCCTTGTGCCAGCGCATAAACCTGACCATCCACGCCTTTAAGCGGTGTGATGAGCAGGGTGCCACCACGCAGGGAGCGCGAGTTGCCGATGGAGGACACGGTTACGTCGATTTGCTGGCCGGGTTGTGTGAACGCGGGCAGTATGGCGGTCACCATCACCGCTGCAATGTTGCGCGTCTGCATGCTGGCGCCCGGAGGCATGTTGATGCCTTGTTGCGCAAGCATGCTGGCGGTGGCTTGTGAGGTGAAAGGGGTTTGGGTGGTTTGGTCGCCGGTGCCGTCCAGACCTATCACCAAACCGTAACCGAACAGTTGGTTGGCGCGCACGCCTGAAATGGTGGTGAGGTCTTTGACGCGTGAACTGGCCTGCACGTTGGCGCTGCACAGCAGCAGTGCGCCCAGGCTGAGCAACACACCGTGTTTTAGCGTTCTTAAGAGGTTCATGGCTGTGTTCCTTAGTAAGGCAATATGCTGAGGAAAACCCTCGACATCCAGCCCATGACCTGAGCTGAATCAATGCTGCCGCTGCCTATGTATTCAATGCGTGCGTCGGCCACTTGTGTGGACTGCACGCGGTTGCCGTTGCGGATGGTGACCGGGCTGACAACACCGTAGAAACGCATGCGCTCAACCTCGCGGTTGGTACCAATTTGTTTCTCGCCCGCCACTCTCAGGTTGCCGTTGGGCAGCACTTCCACCACAGTGGTGGTGATGGTGCCGACCATGACATTGTCTGCTGTGGTTGAGCCGCCGCTTTTAAAGTCTTTTTTGCCGCTGGCAGATCCGGTAATGGACGGAATGCCAATGGTGTCAGTGATGCCGATGGACGGTGTGGAAATTGAGGCGGAATCAGACCGGTTCACGTTGGTGGCGTTGGTTTGCTTGGCGTTGGTGCGCTCTGTAATTTCAACGGTGATGATGTCGCCCACCAATTGCGCACGCACGTCCGCGTAGGGTGAACGGAATTGTGTGGACGAATAAATGGAGCCTGAAGACGGCTGCGCAATGCGCGGTTGTGCAACTGCAATGCCTGTGGTTTCCGAACCAGGCAATGCGCCCAAGGGGGTGTCTTTGGGGAATTGCACTTGTGAGGGCACAGGGCTGGTTGCACAAGCACCGAGCACAAGTGAAACAGCCAGGGCGCAGAGTGTTCTCGTGGACATGGCCGGCCTCACAGCTGGCTCAGCTTGGCCAACATCTGGTCGGCGGTGCTGATGGCTTTGGAGTTGATTTCATAAGCGCGCTGGGTTTGAATCAGGCCCACCAGTTCTTCCACCACGTTTACGTTGGAGGTTTCCACGGCGCTTTGCGACAAGCCGCCCGAACCGTCAAGGCCTGGGGTCACTTGATTCGGTGTGCCGGAGGCTGCGGATTCTTCATACAGGTTTTGACCACGGCTGACCAAACCGGCTGAATTTACAAAGGTGGCCAATTGAATCTGACCGATGACCTGCGGCGTTGCGTTGCCCGGCAGCTTTGCGCTGACGGTACCGTCTTCGCCAATGATTATTTTTTCAGTGGTGGGCGGCACCGTGATGTTGCCCGCCAAGGGGAAGCCGTTGGAAGTGACAATCACGCCCTGGCTGTTTAACTGAAAGCTGCCGTCGCGGGTGTAGGCAATGGTGTCATCGGGGCGCTGCACCTGAAAGAAGCCTGCGCCGTTGATGGCCACATCAAGGTCGTTGCCGGTTTGTTGCAAGTTACCTTGGCTGAAGTTGCGTACGGTGGCCACGGGTTTCACACCCGTACCCACTTGCAAGCCGGTGGGCACCTGGGTTTTTTCCGAACTCTGCGCGCCGGGCTGGCGGATGGTTTGGTACAGCAGATCTTCGAACACGGCGCGTGAACGCTTGAAACCGTTGGTGGCTGTGTTGGCCAGATTGTTGGAAATGACATCCAGTTGAATCTGTTGAGCATCAAGGCCGGTTTTTGCAATATGCAGGGCACGCATCATGGCGATCTATCCTTT
>JBEIKS010000044.1:0-12480 GCA_040379625.1 Burkholderiaceae bacterium | reverse complement strand
ACCCTTGGGCGTGGCAGAACTGCACAAACTGGAAAGCGGTGCGGAACTTGATTACCGTCTCATTTCTGCAGAGGCGCTGGCCGCAGAGCAACCGGAAAGTTTTGATGTGGTGACCTGCCTTGAAATGCTGGAGCACGTGCCAAACCCCGCTGCCACGGTGGCTGCCGCAGCCACCCTGTGCAAGCCTGGCGGCTGGCTGTTTTTCTCAACCATCAACAGAAACCCGAAAAGTTTCGCTTTCGCTATTGTGGGTGCCGAATACGTGTTGCGTTTACTGCCCAAAGGCACGCACTCCTATGAAAAATTCATCAAGCCGGCTGAACTGGGCCGTTATTGCAGAGAAGCGGGGCTGGAAACCACTGAAATTATCGGGCTGACCTACAACCCCATCACACGCATCTACAAATTGGAGCCTGACACCGATGTGAATTACATGGTGGCATGCAGAAAGCAAGGCTGAACCAGTGACCCCCCCAAAAGCAGTTCTATTTGATCTTGACGGCACACTGGTGGACACCGCCCCCGACTTGGGTGGCACCATCATGGAAATGCAGACAGCCCGCGGGCTGCCCTGCACCCCCTTGCACAGCCTGCGCCCAGTGGCATCCGCTGGTGCGCGTGGCCTACTGGAAGCCGGCTTTGGCCTGAAGCCAGAAGACGATTCGTTTGAAGCCATGAGAACTGAGTTTTTGCAACGGTACGAGGCGCGCATCGTCAAGGAGTCTTGCCTGTTTGAAGGTTTCGCTGAGTTGCTGAAACGCTACCAAACCAAAGGCATTGCCTGGGGTATTGTGACCAACAAAAATGAACGTCTGGCCACCCTGCTGGTGAATGGCTTGAAGCTCAATGAACAGTGCGCCGTGCTCATAGGCGGTGACACCACACCCCACGCAAAACCCCACCCCGAACCCTGCTTGGCTGCTGTGAGAAGTCTGCAACTGCATCCGGAAGACTGCTGGTTTGTTGGCGACGATTTACGCGACATTCAAGCCGGTAAAGCCGCCGGCATGACCACAGTCGCAGCTGGCTATGGCTACTGCGGCAACCCGGAACCCGTACAAACGTGGGGCGCCGACATTGTGGTAGCCTCGGTGGCGGAGTTCAGTGGCCTGTTCATGGCGCGCTGATACCCTTCGTATTTCCCTGAAAAAAAGCAAAAGAGGCAAACATCATGTTGAGTTATGTATCCGTTGGTACCAACAATTTGCAGGCAGACGCTGCATTCTTTGACGCTGTGCTGGGCCGCATGGGCTACAAGCGCGTGATGGAACCGCCCCGCGGTGTTATTTGGGGTGAACAAATGGGCAAGCCTTGTTTCGGAATTCTCACCCCCTTTGACGGGCAACCCGCCACAGTGGGCAACGGCACCATGGTGGCCTTGAATGCAAAAAGCCGCGAAGAAGTAGATGCCGTATGGAAACATGTCATTGAACTCGGTGGCGTAGACGAAGGCGCCCCAGGCGAACGCTTCCCCGGTTTTTACACCGCATACTTCAGAACACCGAGTGGCCACAAAATGAACGTGGTGAAACTGGGCTGATTCACCTGACCGCCCCCTGTATTTTTTCGCTATTGTTTAAGCGCAGGCGGTTTAGCAGGGGGTTGTTTTTCTGAAGGCGGCAAGGCTGGCGGTTGATTTTTACCCGCCCCATTGGTTTTCACGGCATTCGCTTTGTTTGTGTTTGCTTTGTTTGTGTTCGCCTTGTTCACGTTTGAAGCTTTGGCAGCCTCGTAAAGCGGCATCACCCTTTCTGCCAATTGCTGCAGGTTTTCGCTGCGAGATTCAGGCGCAGGGTGGGTGGACAAAAACTGCGGTACATTGTTTTCGCTCAAGCCCCCCATTTTGTTCCACAAAGACACCGCTGCCATAGGATTGAACCCGGCTCTGGCGGACAATTCAATACCGATGGCATCTGCCTCGGTTTCATGTTTACGACTAAACGGCAAACTCACACCCAAGTCTTTTACCAGCGAAACAAGCTCTTGACTCGCTTCATCCAGACCCAGCAATGCACTGCCAATCGAGACTGCTGCACCGGTGAACACCTCCATGGACGCCTGTTCGCGGCTATGCTCGCGCAAAGCGTGTGCAATTTCATGCCCCAAAACCGCAGCCAACTCATCATCTGTCAAATTCAATTGGTCCAGCAAGCCTGTGTAAACCGCCATTTTTCCGCCCGCCATGCACCAAGCATTGACCTCTTTTGACTCAATGACATTAATTTCCCAAGCCCAATTCACCGCATCAGGGCGAAAGTTGTGCACCTGAGCCACGAGCCGCGTGGTGATGCCTTTAACCCGGGCAGTGACTTGAGGGTCTTTGTTCAGCGACTTTTGGCTACCCGCCTCCTTGACTGTGTCCGCATAGGCTTTTTGAGCCTCTATTTCCAGCTCTGAACTGGAAAAAAACATCAGCTGTTCGCGGTCTACGCCCACCACACCACTAGACGTGGTCTGTACAGAAGAGCAAGCATTCAGCCCCAGCACAAGCCCACTGACCAGCAGCCATTGCAAACGTCTGCGCAGAATCTGAAACATCTAACACTTTCAAGAAAACAGATGAGACAGGCGCCCCTGCGCCTTTTCAGCCAGCAAGGCAGCCACCACCGCACCGGTGCCAAAATCCCAAGCCTTCAACTTGGAAAGCGCCACCCACTTGTAACTGTCCAACTCTTCATTGAGCACCACTTCACCGCTGACCTTCGCAGCGTAGCCAATGATGACCTGATTTTGATGTGCAAATGGAAACACACCCAACAGATCAAGTGTTTCCACTTTCAAAGACAGTTCTTCCAATACTTCACGCCTGGCAGTGTGTGCTGGGTCTTCGCCAGCCTCTACAAAGCCAGCAATTGGCGCAATAACGCCGGGTGGAAATGTCACGTTGTGCGCCAGCAATACCGCATCATTTTGTATGCAAAGCACCGCCACAACGGGTGTTGGATTGCCCCAAGCCACAAATGAGCAACCCTCAGCCACGCAACGACGCCGGTCTGTTTCACTGCCCTGCCCCTGTAACGGCGAGGCACATTGCGGGCAGAATTGGTAGTCCGTCAGTTTCATGGATAGGCCTGTTCATTAAATGATGCGTCTAGGATAAGCGACCTGCAAGGGCTGAAACAAGCCGGGTACCACCGAATTAAAACCGATGGCTGGGCACTTTAATTTGTACCAATAATGTGCACCAGACCCGTGCTATTCAAACCCGCGACTGCTATACTGTGCACTCTTTGACAGAGTTTGACAAACCAAAGAACGAACAGGGGCCGACCCGGTTTCGACGTGGATTGCAAAGCTGATCAGGGCGTGTCGAGGACCAGTCACCTCGTAAATCCACTGGAAACTATAAACGCAAACGACGAAGCGTTCGCTCTCGCCGCTTAAGGCGGAGCCTCTGCACTGATTTTCTAATGGGTCAGGTTGCGCAAGCAACAGCAGGGTAACTAAACATTAGATCGAACCTGACGGGGTTGCGACGTCAGGGGCTAAAATTAGCAGCTCGAGGTTTCTGTAGCATGTCGCTTTGCGCCAGCGCCTTTAAAACTAAATAAGACGACTACACACGTAGAACTGGCAGTAGAGGATTTGCGGACGCGGGTTCAATTCCCGCCGGCTCCACCAATCAAACAAAAAAGCCCACGCAAGTGGGCTTTTTTGTTTCCATAAGCCCGGCGCATAGGGAATTGAAGCCGCGGGACGCGGGGGCGAAGCGGACACAGCCGCCATGAACTGCTTCATGGCGGCCCGCTGAGACGGGCGAGCCTTGCAAGGCGAGCACAGGGAAATTCCCGCTGGCTCGTTTGCAGCATCTAGCTCAGAATTGATGTTTGATCTGCCCCCCCAGCGCAACCAGAAGTGCTGCAATCACCACCCAGTCCACTCTAACCACTCGCACGATCAACGGACCAAACATGTCTAACGGCCTAGCAAGCACGACAAAAGACATGGTGCTGAGCAATCCCACCGCAATAGCAAACAACCGAAACTCAGGCTTGAAAACTGCAAACAGCAAAACCGCCGCCACAATTGCAAAAAGCATTCCGCGGTGCTGCATCAGCAACAACAGATTCGGGTCTGAAATGTCGATGCCGTACAGGCGTCTGAGCGCGGTACTTCCCAACACACCGGCGACGGGTGGAATGTGGGCCAGCGCTGCGATCAAAAGACAGACAACAATCACACTATTCACCTTGAATACTCCTTTATTTAACAAAGCTAAATGCACAACATGGACAACGCCGTCGCCCGACCAAACCTCAGCGTTCAAGTGCGAACAGGTAAAGACTGCAAGGTTATTTCAACTGCTATGATTATAGGAATTTCATCGACAGATACTTTTAAAAAGTGACTGACTCGCCATGCAACTGTTAATCGGGGAAACAAGGGTCGCCTATATCGGACCCGGCTTAAACCTGACCCCGCATACCAACGCAGTCTGCACGCTTGCAATCTCGCTTGGAAGCGAGCTGAATATCCGATTAATGGGCAAAAAGGGGGTGTGGGAAGCGTGGAAGTCCACCTTTGCCGTGCGAATACCCGCCGGCACAGTTCACCACCTTAAGGCAGACAGTCACTCGACCATCCTATTTGTTTATCTGGACCCCAAACAGGATAGGCTGCAAAAACTCAGCGATAGCGAGATGTCCGAATGCAGAGAATCTCTGTGCAGGATGAATCTTTCGATGGCCACCCTTTCGATGATTGAGAAGGCACTCAGGCTGCCAACCCATCACGAAACGCATTCGAGGTTGTTCAGGGTAATTCGCGAACTTGATGTTAATCCGTCACGGTTTGAAAAAATTGAAGAGGCTGCAAAACTGACAAATCTTTCAGGCTCCAGATTCAGAGCCCTTTTCATGAAAGACATAGGCATTTCCTTTAGACGCTACAGACTTTGGCGACGCATGGCTTGTGTTGTCAAAGAGGTTGAGAAAGGCAATAGCTTGACACATGCAAGTGCTGCGGCCGGATTTTCCGACTCTTCGCATCTAAGTGCTTCGTTTAAGTCCATGTTTGGTATTTCGCCGAGTTTTTTGCTCAATCCACAGTTGCGAATTCAGTGTAACTAGGCAGTCGATTGCAGCGGCACTGGCTAACTGGAACTCATTTCGTCTAAAAGTTACTCACAAGTCTTAGCGACTTTTTTTGGGGTCACCCGTGCCCAAAGTTTTTTCAAATACGCAACCCTTGGCTGTTCGGCGCACACCACAGCCAGTCAAAGCACAAGCCGGCAGTACTGAGCCGCGTTCATCTAAAACCGCTGTGCCTCCATACAAAGCCCTGCGGCAACTGAACCATTGGTTGGCGAACAACAAACTTCAGGCGCCGGCACGGGTAAGGGTCATTCCTGACAAAACAGGCATGGGCCGTTGGCTGTTTCAAGACCTTGAGCCTCAATCTGGCTGCCTGGTCGAGTCCGCTCCACCCATGACATTTCTAAAACTGCTTGCGCCCTTTGCAGGCGTGCACCCAATGTCAGAAACCCAGCAACTGCTTGGGCACTTGCAGCAAGCCGGCATTCCGGAAAACCTGCCTTTTGTAAATGCAGTTGATGCAAAAAAGCTTCTGAAGTCTTTGTTTGGAAATGATTTCCAAGAGAGTGGCAAGGCCAGTAACTTCTTCCCTGGATCACCAAAAGACATGCGAGCCTGGGCCGCTTGTTTCCAGGATGGGAATTTTTGGTTCAGTACAGAAGACTGGCTTGATGGCGGCGCATTTCACGTTCAAATGCCACAATGGGTTCCAGGAAAGCGCCAGGAGGCGTTTCCAACCTTTCGTTTTGGCTGGGACCAAGACCTACGCAAATACACTGACCATGCCGCCCTGGGTTCGCCCGCCGTGCTGACCTGGCCCAGACAAGACGACGGCTTTGAAAGCCATTTCACGGCACCTGAAGAACCTGAACCGCTGTTGCCGAAAGACGGGTTGTTTCACAATCTGATGACGCATCCATCCCTTGAGTTACTGCACCTGATTGATTCACCCAGATCGTTTTCCGAGCACCAAGCCGTTCAAGTTACCTTGTTGCCGAAAGTCACAGGGCGGGCACGGACCAGTTATTATTCGGGAAACTCTGCCGTGATGTCCCACGCTGAATCGTGGTTAAGCGCCATGCGCTTTCAAAAAGCGTTTCCGAGGCAAGCTGCGCAGCCAGACAAACTGGTGTCCTTGCTGCAGACAAACCTGAGCCGCATTTCGCTGCAACAGCGTCTGTTGAATTTTTTAATGCAAAACGAGGAACTTCAAGCGCTGCCAGACAGCCTGCTGGAGTTTTATGAAGAAGGCGAACTGTTACTGGATGACATGCGTACACTGCTGGCCTGCAACACATTGGCTGCGCTCACCCGCACCGCTGATGGCAGCGCACTTGAACTGAACGCACCTGACACACTGCACATGTGGCTTACGCAAAACAAGGGCAACAAGCAAAGGCATTATTGGCCTCATGAACTGCATTACTACATCAACAGCCCCGCCTTGTGTACACAACCGGTGCTGCTAAGCCAGGCGATAGGCACAACAGCGGCCAACGGCAGTTGGCAATCTGGCCCCTTGGTTGTGGTTATGGATGCCGCCCCTGGAAGCCTGCAAGTAAAAGGGCCCAGCATTTCCGTACTACTCGACCCCAAGGAAGACACCGAACGCTTGGCCCAAATGCAAGACAGAGCCACGGCACAATCAAACTTTTGGAGCCACATCCTGCGTTTGGAAGCGGGCAACGTTGGCACAGAAGAACAGATCAGACCGCTTTCTTAAGCCTGACGGTAAACCAGAAGCAACTGCCCTGCCCCAAGCGGCTCTCGCAACCCGCTTGCCCGCCCATCAGTTGGGCCAACCTGCGAACAATGGCCAAGCCCAGGCCAAGGCCATCGTGCAGGCGTGTGGAAGAATTGTCTGCTTGTTCAAAAATACTGAACAAGCGTGCCAATGCTTCTGGTTCAATGCCCACGCCGGTGTCCTGCACTTCAAACTTCAAGGTTGCAGTCGAATCATCTTGCGCAAGCAAGCCCACCCGGATTGTAATTTCGCCTTTTTCTGTAAACTTCACTGCATTTTTGGCGTAGTTACCCAATGCCACTTGAATCCGCTTTACATCGGCCATCAATGTCAGGTCTGGCAGCGCTGAAAAGTCTGTGAGCAACGTCAGCGATTTTTCAGCCGCTTTCTGTTCGTAGGGCAGGCAAAACGTTTCCAGCCATGTTTTCAAGTGCACAGGCGTTTCTTCAAGGGTGAGTTGGTCGGCCTCCATTTTTGTCAATTCAAGCACGGTTTCCACGATTTCGGTCATGTGCAGACTGGCGGTCTCAAGCTTGCTCATCCAGTCATTTTGACGCTCTGTCAGTGGCCCACGCTTCACCAACCCCGCTACGCCGGCAATCTGGTGCAAAGGAGTTCTCATTTCATGAGACATATTGGCCAAGAATGCATTTTTTGCCACATTGGCCGCCTCGGCCTGCTTCATTCGAACCTCCAGTTGCGCATTCAATTCAGACCGCTCGGTCAGTGACTGGGCCAGTTCATTGGAGATACGGGTACGCTGGGCCAACTCTTCACGCAAGCGTTGATGGGCCCGAAAAATAAAGGTGGCCGCCAACAAGGTAATTACAATCGCAAGCCCCGCCAAGCCGGAGACAATGACGGTGCTTTCTATCCAGCCACCCAAGTAGTCGTCAGTTGCCAAACCTACCAAGACATAAAAAGGATAATTTTTCAGGCGGCGGTAGGCGTTGGTGCGTTCAATCCCGTCCAGCGCAGTGGGGGCTAGATAGGTGCCGCCCGCGGGATTCAATTCAACGGCTTGTGCCAGCTGTTTTGAAACGCCTTTGCTGCCCACTGCATTTTTTGTGTCTGGTACGCGGTGCACCAAGGCCAAGTCTGTGGTGCGAACAGTGGCGGCGCCGTACTTGCCCAAATCCACGGAAGAAAAGACAGTCTGGAAACTCACGGTAGGCAGGTTGGCATAAATAACGCCGGCGAAAGAACCGTCTGGCGCGTTAAGTCTTCTGGCAAACACAATGACCCATTTTTGGGCAATTTTTGCAAAGATAGGGCCGGAGATCACCAGCTTTTGATCTGAAGAATCGCGCGCTTGAATAAAATATTCGCGGTCGCTCAGATTCACCAAATCTGTCATGTTTTCTTTGATACCAAAGCGAACAAAGCCCTCTTTGTCCATTATTCGCAAACTGTCGAGTTCTGGAAGCAGAATGGTTTGATGTGCCAGGAAAGCATTGATTTTTTTTGCATCCAGACGACCGGAAGCTGCCTGATTGCTATAAAAAAATACCCCCGCCTGCAAGCTGACATCAATTTTTTCGAAGACATCAGACATGTGCCTGTCCAACAACCCGGCAATGTTTTGTGTGGCAATGGAGGCGCGCTCACGGTAGCGCCGCTTTTCCTGATCGATGGAAAACGCCGCCAGGGAAACGATGAGAAAAATGATGAGGAGTACCGCTACAAAATACGCCAACCAGAGACGTGAACGGGATGACGTTTGCAAACCAGAAACAAATTGTGAATTTTCCATAATTAAAGTTTAACACTTTGAATAAATGGCTTCACCCTAAAAACTGCTGCGCAACAAACGTGTACACAGGAATACCCAACAACATATTGAACGGAAACGTAATGCCCAAAGCCAAACCACAGTACAAGGAGGGTTGAGCCTCTGGTATTGCATAGCGCAACACGGCTGGCACCACTATGTAGGACGCACTGGCAGACAGCACCATAAGAAGAACAGCGTCTGCCACCGCCATGTTCAAGACTGTGGCCAACAACAACGCCAGGCTGGCATGCAACACAGGACCGCCGAGCGCATACACCCACAAGACAGGCGGCATATTACGCAAACCCCCAGCGTTTTTCGCAACCAGCAAACCCATGTCCAGCAGAAAAAAAGCCAGCAAGCCTTTAAAAAGGTCTACTGCGAAAGGTCGCATCACCGCCTGCCCAGCCTCCGCGCTGAGAAAGCCGATCAGCAAGGAGCCCAACAGCAGCAGGTGCGAACCGTTGGTAAAAGATTCGTGGAGAATTTTTTTCACGGGAATGGACATGGCGACAGCGGGCGGTGCCAGTACCGCCTGAGCAGCACCTGGCCCTGCCGCAAGCTGCACGGAGGAAGCTGACACAGCCTCATGACGCAAACTATTGGCCAACAACACCGCCATCAGAATGGCGGGAGATTCCATGACCACCATCGCCACCATCATGTGCCCGCCAAATGGCAATTGGTGATTTTCAAGAAATTGGGTTGCAGTTACAAAGGTAACGGCGCTGACCGACCCGTAGGATGCAGCAATGGCGGCTGCATCGAATTTCGACATCCGCTTTTTAAGAAACTGGTAGCCCAAGGCTGGTACAACAATGGCCATGACAACAGATGCAAACAAGCTGGCGGCCAACTGCGAGGTAAAACCCGCATCGGCCAGGGCAAAACCACCCTTCAAACCAATGGCCATCAGCAAATACATGGAAATGAATTTTGCAATGGCCGGTGGCACTTCAAGATCGGATTTCATGAGCCCAGCAAAAATACCAAATACAAAAAACAGAATGGCCGGGTCAAGTAAGTTTTGCATTGCTTTGGAGCTTATCGTTTATGAGACCAGCGCATTTTAAGGGCGTAAATACTTCATGTAAAATTGATTTTTAAAGCGTTATACATAGATAAAAACCTATGAACATTACTTTTAGACAACTCCGGCTTTTTTTGGCACTGGCTGAAACAGGCAGTGTCGGTGGTGCGGCAAAAGCAAACCATGTCACGCAACCCACCGCCTCCATGCAATTGAAAGACATCACCGAGGCCGTGGGTGTGCCCCTGTATGAAGTTATTTCAAAGCGGGTGCACCTGACACAGGCGGGGCAGGAATTGGCCAGAACAGCGAGGGCCATTTCAGGGGAATGGGAAGCTTTCATTCAGGCCGTGGATGGTATTAAAGGTCTGACCAAGGGCAAGCTCAACGTTGCAGTTGTGAGCACCGCAAAATATTTTATTCCCCGCCTGTTAGGCGACTTTTGCAAACGTTACCCAGACATTGATATTTCACTGGAAATATTGAACCGGGATGGAGTGGTTAGCCGCTTGCGAAACAACATGGATGACTTGTATGTCATGACCAAGCCCCCGCAGGACATGGATCTGCATTGCAGGGCTTTTTTGCCAAACCCTTTGGTTGTTATTGCAAATGCGCAACATCTTCTGGTGGGGCGCAAAAAAATTACATTAGAAGAGCTGAACAACGAGCGCTTCATTTTAAGGGAACGCGGTTCGGGCACACGCATGGCGGTTGATGCCCACTTTAAACTGCACGGCTTCAACCCGAATTTGCGTTTGGAACTTGGCAGCAATGAGGCAATAAAAGAGGCTGTAGCGGGCGGCCTGGGGATTGCGGTGCTGTCTGAGTACACCCTGCGCCCGCACTTGGCCACAAGCGCAGTGGCGATATTGCCTGTGGAAAACTTCCCGGTTGAATCGAATTGGCAAATTGTGCACCAGAAGGGGAAACAGCTTTCTCCCATTGCCACTGTGTTTGAGCAGCACCTGTTAAAACAGACGCAGCGTTAGCAAAAATATGCCAGAGCCAAGGCTAGAACAAGCGATCGGGTGTGTAGCGAATTCCCACGGAGAACCAGCGGCTGTCAGCAGCACCCTCAGGTTTTCCACCGACGGTGGCGTCGAGTTGAAACAGATCAGGAATGACAGAATAACGAACACCCGCCTGATAAAACCTTGCGCCTCGTTGGTCGCCATAAAATTCAGCAATGCCCAGCCAACGCGGTTTGAAGCCCAGCTCGGCCCCGAAACCGAAGGTTTGGGTGGTCTGGTGGCTGAGTTTGTCTTGTATCAAGCCTAGATTGGAGTGCACGATGAGTTGATCGTCGAACAGTGAAACCGAGACAGGCACATACGCGTAGCGGTTGCCAAAGAGGTTTGGACCCGGAAAAACACTGGGGTGGCTGACCTGCCCCAACGCAAAGCCCACGCCCACCCCGTTGCGCTCCAAAGGTTTCAGCAGCGTTTTCAACTGCACAATGTAGTCGCTGGAATCGCCCTGCCCTTGGTAATTCCTGCCCACACCAGCGGTGATTTCGAAATTACCCGAGGGGTTGCATGCAGGCAAAAACCACACCTCTGTGCTGTTGCGGTAACTGCGCAACCAGCTTTCAATCTGGCAACTGCCTGCGGTGGTGAGGCGTGCATCATCAGTGACAAAAGGCCGCGCCGCCCAAGCCGTTTGCAGACCACACACACCCAACAAGAACACAAACAACTTTCCAACCATGCAACTTACCCTAAATATCTGCCGAACGCTTAAACCGAGAGTTTATCCATACCGAATGACAAATTCATTTAAACTCGGCTCAAATGAAAACCCTTAAATACCTTCCCCCGCTTGATGTCTGCCTCTACACCGCCAAATGGCTGGTGTCGTGTTGCGCAGTGGCCGCGCTCGCGGGTACAGCGTCCGCAGTGTTTTTATTCGCTTTGGCTTGGGCAGGTCAAACCCATGCAAAACACCCCTGGCTGCTGTTTTTACTTCCGGCGGCCGGTTTTGCGGTAGCCTGGGTGTATTTGCAATGGGGCAAATCCGTTGAAGCCGGCAACAACCTGTTGCTCAATGAAATACACCTACCCACACAGCGCATACCCCTGCGCATGGCGCCGCTTATTTTAATCAGCACCTTGGTGTCGCACTTGTTCGGCGCATCGGTGGGGCGCGAAGGCACCGCCGTACAAATGGGGGGTGCACTGGCAGATCAGCTCACACCGCTGTTTAAACTTCAGGCTGAAGACCGCAAAACCTTGTTGATGGCCGGCATCAGCGCAGGCTTTGCTTCTGTGTTTGGAACGCCTCTGGCCGGTGCAGTGTTCGCTCTCGAAGTGCTTGCGGTGGGGCAACTGCAACAACGCAGCTTTTTGGCCTGTGTGCTGGCGGCTTTTCTGGCAGACCGGGTGGGCATTGCATGGGGCGTGCAGCACAGCCACTACAGCATGGGGCAAATACCGGCATTCGGCCTGCAAACGCTACTGACTGTTTTGCTGGCGGCCTGCCTGTTTGGTGTGGCTGCCCGCCTGTTTGCCACTGGCAACCACCAATTAAGCCACTGGTTGAAGCAAAAGATTGCCTACGCGCCAATGCGCCCGCTGCTTGGCGGCGTGGTGATTGCTGCAGCGGCCACAGCCCTGGGTACAGAGCGGTATCTGGGTCTGGGGCTGAACACCCTGAGCGCAGCTTTCGAACATACACTGGCACCGTATGATTTCGCCGGAAAAATGGCGTTCACAATCGCTTCGCTGGGCAGCGGCTTTAAAGGTGGTGAAGTGACGCCATTGTTCTACATTGGCGCGACCCTGGGCAATGCGCTGGCGCCCTTGCTGCATCTGCCTGTGGCATTTTTGGCAGGCTTGGGTTTTGTAGCGGTGTTTGCCGGTGCGGCGAACACGCCGATTGCGTGCACCTTTATGGCTGT
>JBEIKS010000043.1:0-12492 GCA_040379625.1 Burkholderiaceae bacterium | reverse complement strand
GAGCTTTGCTCGCCGCCCCGTCCGGTTTTTTTAACGGTCCAAGCAGCAACCGGTGTCAGCAATGAAATCGGTTGTTTTAATAGGGATGTCGCGAAAGCGACATCCCTCTTTCTGACTATTTTCAGAAAAATAAAAAAATCTTCTAAAGAAAAAACAAATCCGTCCGTTAAGTCCGCTAAGAGCGAGTTCCATTTTAAAAATAGGAACCAGGTGGGCTGCATTCTTTAAAGAATGAGACGGCTGGAATAATCCTGCCTATTACTTTCAAACCAAATCACCTCCTCTTTTTCTATTTACTTTTCGATTCACATTCCGCCACAAAAATAATCCTCAAGAAAACCTCAATATGTTCGTTGAGCGTAGTACAGCCATAAAAAATAAATGGGCTCAACTAATAAACCAATAAATCAATGACAGTGAAAAGCAATTAGAAATTGCGGGGTGGGGTGATGTGGAGACCACGTGATTGGGATAAACACCAATTTTGCGTCGATTTCGGCGCAGCGAAATCTCTCAGCAACCCAAACAGGATTACAGACGTCGATTGAAAGACTTTCGTCTGGCCTGCGTGTGAATTCGGCCAAAGATGATGCGGCTGGTCTAGCGATTGCAGAACGCATGACCGCGCAGATTCGGGGGGCCGAGGTCGCCTCACGCAACGCCAACGATGGAATTTCCCTGCTGCAGATCGCGGACGGGGCCATGTCGTCTTTAACCAACAACCTGCAACGGATGCGTGAGTTAGCAGTACAGGCAAAAAACGGAACCCTGGGAACCAGCGACCGAACCAACCTCAACACCGAGTTCAGTGAGCTCGCCAGCGAGGTCGGCAGAGTCGCAACCGGGTCACAGTTCAACGGTCTGGATTTGTTTGCAGCGGCCAACAAGACCTTCAGCATTCAGGTCGGAACCGGCAACGCGGCGGGCGACACCCTGAGCGTGAACCTGACCAGTGATGGCTCCTCATCAGGGGATGACTTACAGACGTCGTTGGGCGGAACCACCGCCGCCGACATCAAGACAGAACTAGGAGATGTATCGACCATAGCAGGCGCGACGACAGCGATTACGACGATCGATGAAAAGCTCGACGAAATCACGACCTTGAGGTCGGTCGCCGGCGCAGGCCTGAGCAGACTAGAACAAACCATATCCAACCTCCAGAACTCTGGCGCAAACATTTCCATGGCGCGGGGTCGAATTCTGGACGCGGATTTTGCAAAGGAAACGGCGGCTCTGACGCGTGCGCAGATTCTGCAACAAGCAGGATCGGCCATGTTGGTACAGGCCAACCAGCTGCCAAACAGCGTTCTGACCCTACTCAAGGGCTAGATTGCGCTGGCCTCTGTCCGCTTCATCTTTTGATGAGGCGGACGTTTTCGCTTTCCTATCAATATCTTGCAACGAGTCAATAATTCTTTATTAAACAAGTTCACAAATTATTTTCCTCAAGTATTTCCCCCACCACACGTTAAAACATACATCAGCACACGCTGAACAAATACCGGAACAAATCCGGATTAATTGCAGCACCCCGCTCGATTGAGGGAAATTTTCGGAGGAAATCATGGCACTAGGAATTAATACCAATTTCGCGTCGCTGGCCGCACAAAAGAACTTAGGCGGAACACAAGCGTCTCTTCAACAATCCATTGAACGCTTGTCTTCAGGTTTGCGGGTTAATACAGCGAAAGACGATGCAGCCGGTCTGGCAATTGCAGAACGTTTCCAGGCTCAGACGCGTGGTTACACAGTTGCTAATAGAAACGTAAACGACGGTATTTCTTATTTGCAGGTTGCAGACGGTGCAATGGGCAAATTGACAGATAATCTGCAGCGTATGCGTGAACTGGCCGTTCAATCAAAAACCGGCACATTAAGTTCTTCCGACAGAAGCAACCTCGACCGAGAATTTAAAGAACTCGCTTCTGAAGTAGGTCGTGTTTCAGTGGGTACCGAATTCAACGGCATTTCAACATTTGCAGCCGGCAACAAGGTTTTGACAGTTCAAGTGGGCTCTGGCAATGCCAGCGGCGATACTTTGGGCGTAAATCTGACCAGCGATGGCAGCTCATCAGGCGACGACCTGCAGACAACATTCGGCGGCACAACTGCTGCTGACATTGCGACTGCACTGGGCGACATCACCAGCGTTGCAAACGCAACCTTGGCGATCACCGACATCGACACCAAAATCGACGCCGTGACAAACCTGCGCGGTGTGGCTGGTGCGAGTTTGAGCCGACTTGAACAAGCGTCCAGCAACCTGGACACATTGACACAAAGCGTTTCAACAGCCCGCGGCCGTATCGTGGATGCTGACTTCGCGAAAGAAACTGCCAACCTCACACGTTCGCAGATTCTGCAACAGGCCGGTACAGCGATGCTGGCTCAGGCCAACCAGTTACCCAATAGCGTGTTGTCACTACTGCGTTAATGGTAAACGGAAGCGATACCGCTCGACTTGACCCCGGTTCAAACCGGGGCAAGCGAAAAACTGCCGGTGAGAGTGACACTGGGAGGAACTCATCATGAATATTTCTGGAATTAGCGATGTAGGCTCGAGAGATCTGACTTCGCGCCTGCAAGTAAAACCTCCGGGAAAGGACGTGGCCGGCAGTAGTAGCACTGAGCCAGCGCAACCAAAAGTTGACAACACGCAGAGCGGAACTCAAAAGGTTCTAGACAAAGCGGAGGTTGAGGCTGTGGTGAACAGTGCAAATGAGGTACTGAAGACCGTCAACATCGGGCTGCAATTCGCTTTCGACAAAGACGTAGGCCGCATGGTTGTCAAGCTGATCGATTCTGAGACGCAAGACGTACTTAAGCAGTTTCCTTCCGAGGAAGTGCTGGCCTTGTCTAAAGCCCTTGAGAAAATGCAAGCTGCATTGATCAAACAAGTGGTTTGAGGAAATGCCATCTGCGTGAGCAGGTGGCATTTTTTCGTCTGTAACCTGCCATTGTCAGCCGCTTCCATTTCAATTATTTTTACATTCCTGAGGTTGCAGCGCTAAAGAGCCCTGCTTTTCAGCCGTTATTCCTGACAAGCCTTCCGTCTTTCCGGCGTTAGTATCGAGGCTTGAAATGGTGCGATCCAACCACATAAAAAATTAAAATGGATCTTGGACAGGGGGTTGTATGGCTGGATTGACTGCGGCCGGCGTCGGGTCTGGTTTAGACGTTAACAGTTTGGTCAGCTCTTTAATGAGCGTTGAGCGCAGAGGTTTGTCGAAAATTCAGACAGACCAGCAAGGCATCAACTCGCGTATTTCCGCCTATGGCAACCTGACCAGCGGTTTGAGCGCACTGACTGACGCGGCAAAAAAACTCACCCAGACCAACATCGTTTCTTCCCTGAGCGCAAGCAGCGGCAACAAAGATGCTGTTGGTGTTACCGCCGACAGCACCGCCACACCCGGCAGCAACATGGTGAAGGTTACCCAACTTGCACAGGCGCAGCGCATCATTGGTCCGCGTGTTACGGACACCACCGCCACCATAGGCACTGGAAAAATCACCATTGCGCTCGGCAGCTACGACAGCGCAGACAACAGCTTCACCACCAAGGCAGACACCACACCGGTTGAAATCACCATCGCCGAAGGCCAAAGTACGCTTGAAGGCATACGCGACGCCATCAACAGCGCAAGCGCCGGCGTGAATGCTTCCATTGTGAACGATGGACAGGGTTTCCGCCTGGTGATGACAAGCACCAACAGCGGCGCCAGCAACAGCATGAAAGTGACCATCAGCGACGACGATGGCAACAACACGAACGATGAAACCGGCAGCGCCACCCCCACGGCCAGCAAATTTGATGCGGCCAACCTGGGCGGATTGTCTTTCATGTCGTTCGACCCCACCGCTGCCGGCGAAGGCAGTGGAAAAAACATGGTTCAGATTCAGGCAGCCCAAAGCGCAGAACTCACCGTGGATGGCATTGCCATCAGCAGCGAGAGCAACTCGGTGAGCAGCGCAATCAAAGGCGTGACCTTCAGTCTTAACCAGATCACAACGGCGGACGTTCGAATTGATGTGAAGCGCGATACCACCGCGCTGACCAGCGCAATGACTGGTTTCGTCAGTACCTTCAATGCGGTGAGCAATGCCTTCAAGGCACAAATTGGAAAAGACGGCATTCTTTCAAGAGAAACAACACCAAGCGGTGTGATGCGCCAACTCAGAACCGCATTAAGCGGAAATCTCGCGTCCAACGGCTTGTCGCTCAACGATGCAGGGCTTTCTTTCGACAAAGACGGTGTTTTGAGTTTCAGCAGCACCAAGTTCAATACAGCGATTGCAGCAGACCCGGACATTGCCAGGAAAATTTTTGCCGACACCGGCACCACCAGCGATTCACGCGTCAGCTATTTGGGTGCCACCAGCAAAACCGTGCCGGGGACCTATAACATTGTCGTCAATAGTTCCTCCGACGGTGTCTCCACCAATGCCAACGTCACCTTGAACGGCGTCACCGCAAAAGCTTCCACAAATGTGATCACAGGGGCAGAAAACGACAACACCGACGGTCTGGCCATTCGCCTGGTGAACGGTAACACCGGTTCGTTGGGTACGGTAACATTTTCCCGAGGCTTTGCCAGCGGGTTGATAAAAACCATAGACACGCTGGTGAGCAACAACGGCAGTGTCGCCAACCGCACCTCCACCCTGAACAAGCAAATGAGAGCGCTGGAGCTGAAAACAGAAAGAGAAAATACACGCCTGGCCGATATTGAGAGACGCTACCGCGCCCAATACAGCGCGCTCGACTCACAACTGAGCAAAATGCAAAGTACGTCTTCTTACATTGCGGCCAATTTGGGTTGAAGCGACAGGCAGGAAGATGATAATTCGTCAAGCGATATCACGTTTTCATGAAATCGTCCGATAACTCTCATTGGGAGAGACAACAAGGTGAAAACAGATGAATCCAGGAATGATGTTTGGCGCTAAAGCGTATGCTGCCGTCGGTTTGGAAACCGATGTCGCAACCGCTTCGCCGCACGAACTGATCTTGCTGCTCTATGATGGCGTGCTCAAATGCATACGCGACGCGCGTACAGCATTGGCCAATCAAGACATCAGACTGAAATGCGACCACGTCTCGAAGGCGGTTCGCATCATTGATGAAGGTTTGAGATCTTCAATCGACACCCGTGTGGGCGGCACCCTGCCCGATCAACTGATGTCGCTTTACGATTACGTCTCCCGAGAAATGCTGTTGGCGTCATTGCGAAATGAAGACGCAAAGTTCGCCCATTGCGCAGAAATCATGGATGAACTTCGTCAGGCGTGGGCAGGCATACCTACCGGAAACAATTCAAACAACTCAAGCGCTGCCCCCGGCTATGGCGCAAAAAGTTACAGCGGCAACGCCATGACCTACTAAGGCCAGACTCGGCGAAGCACCAAAACACTTCGCCGAATTTGCCCAACACAGTACAATCAGCGTGAAAACCTCCACGACGGAGGCTTAATCGGAGGTGTGGGTTGGTACTGGCCATCGGACCCCAAAACTACGGCACGCAGCAAACCGCAACCGTGTCTGACAAAGCAGGCGGCAAAGGCGACTTTGCCCCTGTCATCGCTGTTTTGCCGAAACAACTGTCCGCAGCACTTATCTCGCAACTTTCAGGTCAGACCACGGCTGCAAAAATCCTGTCGTTTGGCGCCGGCAACACCGCCACCCTTGAGGTTCGGGGCAAGCCACTGGAGGTCACACTCAAAGGTCTTCCCGCAGGGCAAGGCGCTGGCGACACGTTGTTGATCAACTTTCAGGCTGAAGACGGTGAGGCCAACCTGCAGGCACAAACCGTGTCTGGCAAACAGGTCAGTGCTGGCCTGCTCAACAAATCCGAGGCGGCAGATGCACTGACGCCCTCCTCCAGCCTGGACCCAAAAACGGTTCAAACTGGCAGCACCACCCAACAACTTTCAGACACCGCACGTTTGCTGGGCGCACTCACACAACTGGAAAACTCTGCCGAAGGCCCACTGGTCATTACCGTGGGCGCCAACCCGGCCACCGATGCCAATAGCGATGCGGCCAACGTTGAAGGCGGCGGCGAAACCCTGTTGAACAAAACCGAGCTCAATGCAAAAACCATAGAAGCCTTCACCACGCAACTGGTGAAAAACATGGCCACCGCCATTGAACAAAGCGGCCTGTTCTATGAAGCACACCTTGAAGAGTGGAGCACCGGCGAACGCAGCATGGAAGACATCAAGTCTGAGCCGCAAGCCAACTGGAAAGAAGAAGACGCGCTTGACGAAGACACCCCCATGGACTCCGGCCGCCCCAAGGAATCCGCAAAACTGGTGTCTTCACAATTGGGCATGCTCGACAGGCCTCAAATGAACCTCAGCATGATGGGCCTGTTCAATGACAGGGTTGAACTCACCATAGAACAGGAACAAAAGCGCAACCGCAAAACCAAGGAAATCCCCGCCTGGTTTGCCACTGTAAAAATGAATCTGCCCGAACTGGGCCCCTTGGAAATGCGCATCACCATGACGCAGGAACAATGCAATGTTCATCTGAAAGCCAACAGCCAGACACGCGGCCTGATTGCCGGCGCCCTGCCCGAGCTCAATGAGTCGATGACGGCCGCAGGTCTGAAACTCTCGGCACTGGCCATGAACGACGAGAGCAAAAATGGACAGCGCTGACAAGGAAGAAAATCCCCGTGCCATGGCAGTGGCACTGGCTTATGGCGCAGGCAGCGGTGCACCAAAAGTGGTGGCCAAAGGCAAAGGGCTGATGGCGGACCAAATTATCAAGAAAGCCAAGGAATCAGGCGTGTTTGTTCATGAATCCAAGGAATTGGTTTCACTCTTGATGCAGGTTGATTTGGACCGGCACATTCCGCCCGGGCTCTACACCGCCGTGGCGGAATTGCTGGCCTGGGTGTATCGTCTGGAAAACCGCATCATCGACAACAAGGCCCAACATAAAACCGCATCCAATTCAGGCGGCAGTAACAACAATGAAACCTGAAAAACTTCAAGAACGAGTGTATGCAACAAGAATTAGAACCGTTTAAAGTCACCGCAGAAAAAGACGTTTGGACCCTACTGGAAGAATTGGACAAAAGCCGGAGCAAACTGGACATCGAATTCATGCACCTGCCGGATGTGCACTTTCAAGCCCCCATGGCCATGCTGAAAAAAGACGACAAGTCGTTTCAGATGAGCCCGAAAACGCCTGCCGAATTTGCCTTGAAAGCTCCCACGCCAGCGCGCTTCAGCGGCACGTTGAAAAAAGCCCGCATACAATTTGATGCGGTGGTCATTGGCATCACCGCTTGCGGTGAAATCTCCCTGTTGCAAATTAAAACACCCAGACACGTATTCCGCATTCAACGGCGAGACACATTCAGGGTGCACAACTGCAAAAGCGACCCCATTGTCATTGGCCTGAAGCAAGCCTCAGGCACAGACCTTGAAGTACCACTTTACGACATTAGCGTAGGCGGTTGCTCTTTTCTCATTGATTTGCAGACACACCCGCTTGAAGCAGAAACCGTACTGAAGGCCTGCACGCTCAACATACCGGGGCAAGGAAAATTTGAGACTGACCTGCAAGTAAAAACCATGGCGGCGCAAAAAGCCGAAAACAAAGGCCTGCACAAAACAGGTTGCATGTTTTTAAATCTGCAGTTCAAACAAGAAGCAGCGATACAACGCTACATTATTGAGGTGGAACACAAGCAGCGCATGGCCAGTTGAGATCAAAAATAGCCATAAAACCGTTTTAAAAGTGGGCGAACAACTCAGACCGGCATGTTCATGATGTCGGTGTACGACTGAACCAGTTTGTTTCTTACTTGCAGCACCATCTGAAACTGCACGCCGGCGGTGTTCATCGCCAGTGCGGTCTGCTCAATTGAAACCTTCGGGTCACCCAATTGAATTCTCTGATTCAGGTTCGTCGCAGTACTTTGCGCTTTGCTCACTTCAGACAACATGTCGCCCAACAGACTCGAAAAGTCCGGAGCGGCTTTTGTATTGCTGCCAATCGATGTGCGGTTGGGAGCGCTCAGTCCACCAGCGCTTGGCATGAGATTGACTTGCGGAAACGCTTTGTCGATCACAATCACCTCCCTTGTTGTTTGTCCATGTGCCTATTGTGATCAGGATTTTAGAAAACACAGCCCAGAAAAACCCGCCTAAATGGAATCAATTCAATTTATTTTGTAAACAAAAGTGAAAGACGCTCAAGAAACAAAATTAAGCGCCGATAACATGCCCTTTTTTGCGTTCCAACTCCCTGAAAGGGGGAGGACAATAGGTTTCAGCTAGACAAAAGACAAGCCATCATGGCCGAAGCCCAAACCGCAAACGAACTGTTAGTGACCCAGGAAGAAGCGCTCCAACCAGCGCTTCCGGAAACCCAATCCCCCATGAGTCAGGTGGACAAGGTGTTCAAGGGGCTAAAGGACCTGCCGCAACGCAACCGCATTGCGCTGCTGGCAGCCATTCCTGTGTTGGTTGCATTGATCGCCACGCTGATTCTTTGGAACCGCGCCCCCGACTACCGGGTTTTGTTCGCCAATGTGAATGACACCGATGGCGGCAACATCGTCAATGCACTCAACACCATGAACGTGCCTTACCGCTACGATGAAAAAAGCCATGCCATTACAGTGCCTGCTGAGAAAGTCCATGACACACGGCTGAAACTGGCAACCCAAGGTTTGCCCAAGGGCTCGGTGGTGGGTTTTGAATTAATGGAAAACCAGAAACTCGGCGTAACCCAGTTTCAAGAACATGTGAATTACCAGCGCGCCCTTGAAGGCGAACTGGCCCGCTCCATCATGAGTTTGGGTGCCGTTCAAAACGCCCGCGTGCATTTGGCCATTCCCAAGCCTTCGATTTTTTTGCGCGATCAACAAAAGCCCACCGCTTCCGTTGTACTGGCTCTGGTTCAGGGACGCTTTCTGGACAGATCACAGGTGCAGGGTATTGTGCACTTGGTGGCCTCCAGCTTGCCCGAACTGTCGCCCAAGAATGTGACCATCGTCGACCAGAACGGCGAAATGCTCACCAACAACGAAAGCCAGCAACAAAATCTGGATGTCAAACAGATGACTTTCGTTCGCAGCTTCGAAAGCGACTACACAAAACGCGTCACTGACATTCTCAAACCCATTTTTGGCGAAGACAACGTCAAGGCCACCGTTACGGCTGAGTTTGATTTCTCCCAGACCGACAGTGTTTCAGAAAACTACAAACCCAACCTGGACCCCACAAGTGCGACCGTGCGTAGCCAGCAAACGCTGGAAGCCAACGACCGCGATCAAACACCGCCGGCCGGCGTACCCGGCACACTGAGCAACCAGCCACCTAGCGCAGCCACCGCACCCATTGCCAACAATCCGCAAGCCGGTCTGGGGGGGGCTGCCAACAATGCACAAGCGAGCTCGCTGAAAAAAGAGAGCGTCATCAACTATGAAGTGGATAAGGTGGTTCGCACCACCAAAGGCCAAACCAGCAGCCTGAAGAAAGTTTCTGCCGGCGTAGTGGTGAACTACAGAACAGTCAATGATTCAACAGACGGCCCCAAGCAGGTGCCCTTGACCGCACAGGAACTAGAGCAGGTCAGCGCCTTGGTAAAAGAAGCCATCGGCTATGCAAAAGACCGTGGCGACACCGTGAATGTTGTCAATCAACCCTTCTCCAAACCTGAAGAAAAAGAAATTCCAGTCTGGAAACAACCTGAAACGCTGGAATTGGTTCGCACCGCTGGCATTCCTGCTGCAGTGGCCATACTTGCCGGCATTTTGGTGTTTGGTGTCTTGCGCCCATTGATGAAAGCGCCTGTTGTGGTCACGGAACTTGAAGAAGCCGACGAAGAAGCAGACATTTTGCTGCCACCCGATCGTCAGCGTCTGCAAGCCACTGTCGGCGGCGAGGCTGGCGAAGAACAGTTGCTGGATCAAATCAATGGAGAAGGTGCAATGGCAGGCGGCGAAGGCGGCATGGTGATAGGACCGGACGGACAACCCATACCCGCCCCTCCGAAAGAAGATCCGCTTCAGAAGAAACTCGACGAATTGATTGGCCTGACCAACCAGTACCCACAGTTGGTTGCTGTCGTGATCAAAGAATGGATGAACGGGGAATAAGCCATGGCAAAAAGCGATGCAAATCCAACGCTGGACAAATGCGCCATCATCTTGCTGTGCATGGGCGAAGAACCCGCAGCACAAGTGATGCGCCACATGGGTCCGAAGGAAGTACAACAAGTCGGCGTTGCGATGTCGAAAATCAAGAACGTTTCGCCCACGGATGTAGAAAAATATCTCGACGAAATTCTGGTGAAGTTGCGCGGTCAAAGCACCCTGGGGCTGGATTCACAAAACTACATTCGCAGCGTGCTGACAAAAGCCTTGGGCGAAGAAAAAGCCTACTTGCTGCTCGACCGTATTTTGCACGACAGCGACACCTCAGGCATTGAGGGCTTGAAGTGGATGGACCCTGCAACCGTTTCTGAATTAATACGCGACGAACATCCGCAGGTCATCGCCACCATTCTGGTTCACCTGGAACGCGATCACGCAGCGGCAATCCTGAACCGCTTTTCCGATCGCCTGCGCGCCGACGTCATCATGCGTGTTTCCACCCTGGAAGGCATTCAGCCCAGCGCCCTGCGCGATTTGAACCACGTCTTGTCGAAAGTCATGTCAGGCAGCGAAAAAATCAAGAAACAAACACTCGGTGGCACCAAGGTGGCTGCTGAAATCCTCAACTTTGTGGGCGGTGGCATCGACCAGACCGTGCTTGAGTCCGTGCGTGAGCAAGACTCCGAGCTGGCCCAGAAAATTCAGGATGAAATGTTCGTATTCGACAACATCATTGAAATTGACAACCGAGGCATTCAGGCTGTTTTGCGGGAAGTTTCCAACGATCTGCTCATTCTGGCGCTCAAGGCTGCAAACGACGAACTGCGCGACAAAATTTTCGGCAACATGTCTTCACGCGCGGCGGAATCGCTCAAGGAAGATCTGGAAGGACGCGGACCGGTCAAACTGTCCGAAGTCGAAGGCGCACAAAAAGAAATTCTCAAAATTGTTCGCAAACTTGCCGATGCCGGCACCATTGTAATTTCTGGCGGAGGCGATGATGCCCTTGTCTGACCGAGTCATCAGCGCTGAGCAAGCGCGTCACTTTCAAGCCTGGCACACACGGGAATTCGACAACCCCGGCAGCACGCTGCGCAACGCGGAAGCCATGCGTCGCAAGCCCGGCTTGGTTGGCGGCATGGCTGCAGAAGAAAGAAAAGACCCCGTGCAAGAGTCGCGTCAGCAAATGGCCGCCGAACGCGAGGCACTAGACCTGCGCATCGCCGCCCTGCGCGACTGGGAAAGCAAACTCAACGAACGTTCAGAAGCCCTGGACGCACGCGAACACAGTATCGGCACACTGGAAAACAATGCCCGCGTGCAAGGTGAAGAAAAAGGTCGCTGCCAAGGTTATGCAGAGGGCTGGGCCAGCGCAGAAAAAGAACGCAGCGCCTGGATGAACCTGAATCAGGCCGTCAGCAGTGAATTCCAAGCCGCAAAAGAAGGTCTGGCACAACAATGCCTGAAACTCGGCGTGGAAATCGCCAAAAAAGTGGTGATGGACTCGATTGCGCTTGAAACTGCGCCGGCAGCGAAACTGCTGAAAAAATTGCATGAAGAAATCAGCGACGATCTGGAAAAAATCACCTTGATGGTCAATCCTTCGCAACTTGAATGGTTCACTAAACAAATTCCGGATCTGCCCCACTTTGCCGGCGCGCGTCTCGTCGCCGATGCAACCGTACATCCGGCAGGCTTCAAATTGCAGCACAGCGAAGGCGGCTTGGACTGCTCATTGGAGAAGCGCTGGAAACGCGCCTTGTCCTCACTCGGCATTGAATCAGAGGAAGGTCTCGCCTCATGAGTGAACTGCTCGACTGGCTTGCCATTCAACAACACAAGGTGCGTCAGAGTACGGCCATCCAATCCCATGGCCGTCTGGTAAAGTCTGCCGGCCTGGTGATGGAAGCCGTCGGTCTGAAGCTACCCGTTGGCAGCATGTGCACCATCGAGCAAGTGGGTTCCGACCCAGTTGAGGCCGAAGTGGTCGGTTTTTCCGGCGAGCGGCTTTTTCTGATGCCCACCGCTGAAATTTCCGGCCTCACCCCGGGCGCAAAAGTTTTCCCCGCAGACCCGCCCAGCAGTGAAGTCAAACTCGGACAAACAGAAGTACCGGCCCTGCATGTGGCCACCGCAAAACACCTGCCTGTGGGCGATGAGTTGCTGGGCCGTGTTGTAGACGCCAGTGGAAAGCCGCTGGACCGTTTGGGCGGCGTGCAATTTCAAACCACCAAACCGCTGGCTGCACAAAATATCAACCCCATCGACAGAGCCGCCATCCGCATTCCCATGGATGTGGGCGTGCGCGCCATCAACGGTTTGCTCACCGTCGGCCGTGGACAGCGCATCGGTTTGTTCGCAGGCTCAG
>JBEIKS010000042.1:0-12571 GCA_040379625.1 Burkholderiaceae bacterium | reverse complement strand
GTCCAGCAAGGCAGGTATTTGTTTGCCCTCGTTGCCCCAACCCAGAGAAGGTAAAAACAGACATGCCGCCGGCAAGAAAGACAAAAAATGCCGGCGCTGCAGGCAACAATCAGCAAGCATAAATTTGAAAACTGGGAAACAAAGCCTTGGTCACAGAGTCCACATTGCACGTCACGCTGATGGCACCCGAAGTATTGCCAGATGTAACACCCGACGACATGGAAGACGTGGTTCGCGTCGTATCACCAAACGCAAACGTGTTGGAACAATTGCTATTGAAGCCATTGCCAGCGGTCACGGTACGCGTCACATTGTTGGAGTCAACCGCCACATAAGTTTTGTTTTTTCCTTGGGTACTGATGGTAATCAAACCACCTGGGCAGTAATCGACGCCCGCAACAGGATCGCCTTTGGAGGTAATTTGGGAAACACCGAAAACACCGGCCACCACACCAACAGGTTTTCCTGTCAGGTCATTGGGAATGTAGGCTGCCGAGTTCTGCACACGAAGATTACCGGAGGTCAAGGCAAACGCAGCCTTACCATCCAATGCAGCCAACATGCCCATTAAAAAATCTGCATCGTCAATAGCGGATGTCATCCGCACATAACCGGTGATGGAACAAACGCTGCTTAAACAACCTGAAGGCGCCGGCGCCAGCGCCGGGCAAGTCGTATAGGTGGGGGAAGCTTTTAAAATGCTGGCCGTGGCGTCGTAACCGCAAATTGAAAACCCCGAACCTTTTAGCAAAGCGGTTTGTGAAAACCCGCTGGACAAGAGTGAAAGCTGTTTCAACAAGGCCACAGTGGGCGACCGGGCTTGGGTCGCAGTGGCATAACTGACACCATTGATTGTAATGCCCACGTTATTGGCAATATTGTCACGATACGCCTCTACATAACTTTGCATGGCGACACGCAATTGATTCAATTGCGCGCCCTGTATTTTCGCCGCTTCTTTTTTTGACTCATTCACGAGGTTCTTTATTACAAACAAGCCCACTATTGAAGAGATCAGCAATGCCAATGCAACTTCAATCAGGGTTAAACCAAACTGATATTTCTTCATAAAGAACCTCGTGTGTAAAACAATTAACTCAATTAAGACTTAGGCACTGTGAACACAAGGCTGGAACTGGCAACCTTTGCACACTCTGTAGAAGCACTGGCCACAGTCAGAACGCCAGCTGTCATCACAGCAACGGTATTAACGGAAATATCGCGAGCGCCCTTGCCTGCTGCAATCACCAGATCCACGCATTGCTCTTTAGGCACTGCAGGGTAAGTAATCACAGCATTGTCACCAGCGGCTGCATCAGCTGCGATGGTAATAACACCACCGTAGGAGTTCTTTGCAGTGGTCACGCCCGCCACGGTAGAAACCAGTTCCTTGGGAACCACCAAACTGTTGATGGCCAAAGTGGTGCCAGTTGCAGGTGTTGTTGTGAACTCAGAATAACCGCCGCTTGAACCAAACTTCGCTTTCAATTCAGCCATCATGTTGGTCACAACGGTTGAATTTTCCTGGGCTTGCTGACGACGTGCATTCTGGGAAAATGCAATGTAGGCAGCAGCGGCCACGATGGCGGCAATAATCAGACCGATGGACACTTCAATCAAGGTGATACCGCGCTGATTTGTGTTTTTAAATTTCAAGGATTTCATTAATAAAACTCCAAAGTTGTACTGCACAAGGTTAAAAAAAAGAACAAAAAAACAAAAAGGAAAAACACATGAAGATCACTATTGCAAACTTCGCATTAGCTTCTTGTTGGGGTCCAGTTCTGATGTCATGCTTTGCGTAATGGACAACTGGCCCACATACAAAAACAACACCAGCGCACCCGCAGCCGTGAGCAAGACCGCATTCACACCTTGTGCGGTCTTGGCAATCTGATTTCTGATTTCAACGTTTTCTTTGGTTCCAAGTTCAATCAACACCTTGTCGAATTGCGTATTGGAACGAATGGTGGTGGCCACCTTGGCCAGCAAGCTCGGGCTCATCAGCCCTTTGGCCAATGCCGGTACATAATCGGTGGGGGATATCTGCAAATGCGCCCGCACTTTTCGCAAGTGGGCACTCATCCAGGGAGATGCGTTTCTGGCGAGCTGATCAATGGCTTCAGTAAGCGTCATTCCGCTGCGCAACAACACTGACAATGAAGTCAGCATCAAAGACACCTGAAAGTCGCGATAAATGGAAAGCGGCAACAAAAACGGCACCACTGGCATCAACAGCAAACCCAAGGCGGGCCGAACTTGCTCAAGTCGTGTACGCATAGCACCAGTCCACCGCGGCAAACTCATGGAAAAAAGCGTGACACACACAACGATGCCCAACAGTATCGATCCGCCGTGATTACTCACCGTTTCAGCGAAGGTACGAACCGCCTGGTTGTAGGGTGTCCACACTTCAGGGGGCGCAATTTTTATAATCACAGGAATACTTTGCGTCGCCATCACATAGCTGAACCCAGCAACACCCGGCAAAAGAATGGTCGGAGGAATCACAGCCTTCCAGAGAATGCTTCTCGCCTCCTGCTGTTCTCGCAGCGCTGAGGCCAAGGCCCTGAGCGTGGAGGGTTTGTCTTTGGCTGCATCCACGGCGCTCAGCATCATCAGGTCTTCCCGCGGCATGACCGCGCCTAAAATCTGACTGATGCGATAGTCCTCCCCCGCGCTGATTTTTTTCACCATCAAACTCAAAGCGCGTGCCCTGCTGCTGTTGGCAGTTCTCCGGTTCCGACTGATTTTCAACTCTTCCACCAAGAAGGTTTTTAACTGTTCCTTATTTTCAATTGCTTTGGACAACTGCTCATAGAAGTCACCACGCTGAGATCTAAAGTCAGACAACTCAAGCGACAGAAACATACGTTTCAAACCATGGGTCAGATTCATCATTTAAGTTCTCCTCACAGCCATTCAAAGCGGTTGAAGCTGTCAAAACGTTCACACTGCCTAGGGTCCACAAGACCGGTAATTGCCTTATACAAAGTGTGTTCAAAGACGGTTTTGCCTGTCATGTCCGGCGACTCCAGCTTCTTGTCAGACATGGCGCGGTAATACATCACAGCTTCATAGTCTTTTGCCTCGCGGATCAAGCTCAGCCATTTTCTGTCTGGCATCAACATTTCTCCGACCACAGACAAACCCTTCGTTCCACGAAACTTGCAATGCTCACAGCCCTGAGAATTTCGAAAGAAAAACAAATTGGCCGGCAATTTAAAACGCGACTTCAAAACAGAGAGCACTGTTTTGATGTGCTTGGAATCACTTAACTGGTTAGGGTAGGTATCGCCCTTGATGCGGCAATGCGGACACAACTTCGGCACCAGCGCCTGGTAGGCCAACAGCGAAAGCATGTTCGGGTTGGTGAGCACATCGCGGCTCATGCCAATTTCACTGTTCGTCAAACGCGGCACAATGCCGGAAATCAAATGGGCATGGACCGTTGCGCAAGCCATGTGCCCTGTTTCAACAATCTGCTGGCCCGCCAATGCGGTTGCAGTGTCACGGATTTCACCCATCAGTACGCAACCAGGGTCAGCCCGCATCAACGCAGCCACCACCTCCGCGTACTTGGCAGATGATCCAGCCCGGTCAATCAAGTCCCGTTGAATGGGAATTTGATGCACACCTCGCAGCGGATACTCAACCGGGTCTTCGATGGAATAAAAAGCCTCATGACCTGTGTCCGGATGGGTCTCAATAAACGTTTTTAATGTGGTGGTTTTTCCGGAACCGGTAACCCCTGCAAAAATCACAAAACCAGACGGTGTGTGCGAGGCCATGTCCAGCAATTCAATCTGGGAA
Organism: Burkholderiaceae bacterium; assembly: GCA_040379625.1. Lineage (GTDB taxonomy): Bacteria > Pseudomonadota > Gammaproteobacteria > Burkholderiales > Burkholderiaceae_B > SXZD01. The sequence goes on along the minus strand of JBEIKS010000042.1, from coordinate 8,758 downwards.
TCTGCATAACCCAGTTGCTGGTAACTCAAGGTGGGCATGTCGATGTCCACATTGAGTAATCGGCAAACCGCCTTTACACCTGCGGCCCCTCTGACCGATTGATACCGCAGCGCCACCCGTTTGTTGCCGACTTCCCTGGCTTCAATCATGCAGTAAAGATTTTCAGCAGAAGAAAATTGCGAATTGCTGTTGGAACCCTTGCCCGCTGCATTGTTGTAAGCCCAAGCCAATGCACGCTCTGCCTGAATCGGCGTGTAAATACCCGCGCTGGCATCGCGCAACAACTCCAGGGCACCATCCACACGCAAGCGGACTTCAGCGATGTTGTTGATGATCTGCACATGGATGTCTGTGGCGTTTTCCTCCACCGCCAACTGCACCCAATCATCAAACAACTCTTTTGCATTGGAGTGCACATCGCCTTCACCATCGGTCAGGCGTGTCTCTCCATTGCGCACAACAGCGGCGTCCACCACTTGCTCTATAACAGCGCCCCGGCAGGTCACTTCAGCGTTGTCCAGGTGGAAGCGTTCGGCAATCAGGCGCCCACGTATCATGGCCATGTGGGGCTTTAGCGTTACGCTGTGTTCTGGGTTGTAACAAATCAAGGCACGCTTTGCGCCGGTCTCAATCACCACCAGATGCTTCTCAATTTCCTTGGGTACACGGATCACAGCCGAACCATCGCTACCCGTCAGAACTCTTGAGAACGGTGGAAGGTCACTGAGTTTTTCAAACGCAGGCTTTCCACCCAAAGTTCTTATCAATGCGTTGCCCGCCAGCAAAGAATTCACTATTTTTTCTCCGCCCATCATCAGAAACGCGCTCCCACCGCCAGAAAGCGCGATTCGGCGTTTTTCTTGCGAACCACAACGCCATGTGCATTGATGTCGGTGATCACATAATCGTCAAGCACATCGTTGATGCGCAAACTTTTCACATGCCCGGAAGGCAGCCTGGCCTCAGCAACCAATGCATCAGATGTTCCAAACACAGAGACCAAACGCGCGGGTTCACGCTTGTATTCTTTCGGCGCTGAAAACTTTTCAAGCGCAGGCGCAATCTCTGCCTTAGCGGTGGCAGCGTAATTGGAATCCGGTTTCAAAGAACCCAGTGCGCTGGAAAGTTTTGCCCTGAGAACCCCCTCGTCATACGCTCGCTGCGCTTTGGCCAGCGTTCGTACATCAAGCGTATTGCGCGGCATTTCAGGCGCTGTTTCAGGTGTGATCGGCGTCGCTGCCATCGCCACCATTGAAGGCAAACAAAACAACAAAACAAGTAAACGTTTAGTACGCATAAAAGGCACCCAGCAATTCAAAAGTCACCGCATTTTTAATGTCGAAAGCATTCAAGTTCAGTTTGATTGAGTCCCAATAAACCGCATGTTTGTATTGCGTCAGGAAATACTCGACCGTGGCGGAGTCACCCGTCACCTTCAACGCATATCGCTTCATGGCATCGCCCTCAGGAATGTTTTCAAAGCCACTGGGCCAAACCTGTCCATCCAGCGACAACTGGTATTGCACATTGGCCTTGCTCCAGATTTGCTGCTCGTCGTACAAGGTATCCATCAACGCTTTTTTAGAAGGCAACTCATTGAGAGATTCCACGCCATCTACGGAGACAGGTACATCCAGCTCAAACCGGATGGACTTGAAATTCTTGATGTCGATTTGTGGTTTTCTGGTGCCCATAGTCTTGATGATTTCCTGGGTATATCCACCTTCCGAATTCCACAAACCTGTGCAGGTGCCGAACCGGCAACTCATCTCCTTCAACACCCAGCCATCCCTGACAAAAGACTGACCCAGCAATGTGTTCATGACCTTCAATGTGTCTTGCGAAGTCATGCCGAGCGAGCGCTGTGTTTCTGACAACTTCGCCTTGTAGGCAGGACGTTTGTCAGCGTTCTGCATTTCCTCCAGCAACGCCTGTTGCTCAAGGTAGGTGCGGTATTCATTGCCTGCGTAAAGCGCCGCTGCGACAAAAGCTGCCAACAGCATGGTCATCAACAATCTCGCCGGATCCACTGGTAAACCAACGATTGCGTCCTGCCTGGAAAAACCCAACTTCTGAATGTCCGCTGCAATCATTTCCGCAGCAGGAAAGCTCAACGTATCATTGGTCAGCAGGCGATAACTTTGCTCGCGGAAGGCATCGCTGAGATAGCTCTCCGCGGTGCTCTGGGCTTCTTGCCGGCTCAGTACCAAGTCGGTGATGGGAACGCCTTTCTCAATCACCACCAAACACACATCGTCTTTCCTGTAGCCCTGCTCAATGTTCCATAGAACGATGGTGTCCTGCTCTCCAAACTGGCGACATAAAAAGGCGGCCAGGCTGTACGCCTTTCTCGGTCGGCCTTCATCCGTCACGAACGCGTCATAGTTGTAAAAGCCAACATAGTTCAGGTCGTTTGCAGTTCTGGCGACGTAGTGTCTTGCCTCTATGGCATTGGCCAACGTGCGTATCTCGGCGATCTGTTGCCGGCGTCCGGTTTTACTCAGCAACTGCCAACTCAGGCCAGCCACCATGCAAGACTGACCGAGTCCATGAACAAGTGCGGTTTGCTCTGCCATGTGTTTCCCCTCTTAAACCGAGATGACTCTGAGAAACACAATGAAGTGCTCTTGCATCTTGCTGATGGTTCGTGAGCCGCCCGCATAGACTGAAATATTTTCGGAGAAAGAACGCTGCCCGGTAGAAGCCACTTCTCTGGAAAGGCCGGTGATGGCCATCACCTCTCCGGGGCGCAGTGCCACGGTGAACTGATCGGAAATGGTGCTGGTATTTGGCGTCTGCACACTTTGCAAGGTCGGCCCCTGACCAGAACTGACGGTGAACAAGGCCAGCAGGTCAGACAAGCTGATACCGAATTTCAACATCACGGTGTTGCTGTCCAACACAAACGGCATGACGGCAAATTGATCGCCCGTGGTCACACTGTCTGTCACCAGACCTGGCAAGCCAGAGCCACCGCCCAAACCCACCACAGCCGGAATGGTTTGAGCCAGATACCCGGTGGAAGTCAGCTTTGCTTTGCGCGCCCATTGCCGGTTCAGTGCAATGAGCGAAACCGGACGGTGTTGAACGTTGCGCCCGAGTTGGCTCAACGCGCTCACCACACTTTGAGAGTTAATGAAGTTTCCACCGTTTGCCCGCAAGGTCACCGAACCTGTGTTGGGTCCTACCAAGGTGGCAGGCGAAATAATGGTCAAACCCACGTTGTCGCCTGAGAGCTTGTTGTAGAAAATGCTCCAGTCAATACCCAGTTGGTCATCGTTGTTGGACATCACAGAATAAATGTCCAACTGAATCTGCACCTGCTTGAGCATGTTGGTGTTTTCAGCGCGCACAAACTCGCGGATCTGCGTTTGCATGTCGCGGTTGGTCTTGACCACCAAGCGTCCGCTGCCGTCAGTCATGTAAGCCTCTGAACCGGGCACGCCTGCAATCATTTTCTGCACCACGTTGAGAATGCCCATAACACCCTCCACCTTGCCCTGCTCATTGATTGTCAGGTTGGTGGCGCTTCTGAAACCCCGGCTGCCTGCTCCGCCCCCTGCGCCACCACCGGGCATGCCGCCCGGCCCACCCAAACCGCCGAAACTTGATGACACCTGACCACTGGTGCCACTGGTCAATGAATAGTCATAACCACTGGGGTAACTGGCCAACTCATACACTTCCGTGGTGAAACGCATGATGACAATGGAATTGTCGCGGTAAGCCCAAGACAGCCCCAACCTGTCGGTCAAGTGATCCAGAAAATCTTTCAGCGTGCCATTCCATTTCATTTGTATGGCGTTGATGTTCAAGGGACTTGCGCCGGCCACAGAGACATTTGCACTCGGCGCTTCATCGGCAACACCGGACACCGGAGGCAAGCGACGCACCCCGGAGGCATCCGTCGCTACAGCGCTCGCATAGACATCAGGCTGAATCCGAACCGGCATGCCCACCATCTGGCTCAAACGTGCCGCCACGGTTGAAATACTGGCCTGCTGCGAACGGTCGGCAAAGTTCAGGGTGTAGTCCTGATAAAACACTTGCGGCAATTTGTCGTCTGCATTCACAGGCACCATTACGGCACCCACCCAGGACCTGGAGGTTTTGCGCATGACCGGCATCTGTTTCTGCTCGTTCGCCTTGTTCTCTGCGTAGCGACTGCTGCCACGCATCTCTTCGACAGGCGCCTCAAGACGCGGCCTGACCTTGCCGACTGCAGCAGCGCCGGCTTCAAATTCTTTGTCCGTGGACTGCTTAATGTTAGGACCGGTACAGGCAGCCGACATCAAAGCCGCCACAATGGCTGCATAAACTTTTTTAGGGATGGATTTCATGTTATTTGCACCCTTCAGCCTGATCACCCAGACGGGTAACTCGTATCAACGGTGGCGTGTTCTGATAAAGGCATGCCTCAAGCGGATATTGGGAATCTCGAATGCCGGGTGTGTTGAGAACGCCCTCAATGGCCTCTTCAATGCTGCCGGTGTACACCGCATGCGCCCCTACCATTACGTAGCGGTCTGCGTCCCAACGAAATGAATAGCCAGCCTCATTGGCCCAGCGCTTGAAGGCCTTGTCGATTCGCATATCCATCATTTTTACTTCCCACTGCGTCTCCACCGGCGCTTGTGCTTGCGCCCAAACCGGCATCAAACCCAACAAGCAAATGCTGCCAACGATCTTGTTACGTACACACATAAGCTCTTTCGACTCAAAAGATCAGACCATGCTGAAATTGAAAAAAAATCCTGCTTGATGTCTTGTGCATGCGCTTTGCGAAACACACAAAAAAATCACCAGACGCAAGTTCTCATTTAAATCTGCATGGGTCTGTTAGCGATCCAACACTGTGCTTTTGTATGGGTGGTACCCATAAGCACGGGACGAGTGCTATCCTTGAAGCCTGTTCAATTTCGCGGCCCTGCAAGCCGCTTCCTGTGTGAGTGACCTACCCCTTTGGCTGCAGATCGTGCTGCTGTTATTTCTGTTGGCCCTGTCGGGCTTTTTTTCGATTTCAGAAACCAGCATGATGGCCATCAACCGCTACCGGCTTCAGGCGAGGGTGCAACAAGGTAGCCGGGCGGCCGCGCTCACAAAAAAACTGCTTTCACAAACGGATCGCCTGCTCTCCACACTGTTGCTGGGGAACAATATTTTGAACACCGCCATTACTGCGGTAGTGACCTCGCTGACCATACAGTGGTATGGCAACAACGAAATGGCCTTGGGCATCGCCACTGCCGTGGTGGCGTTTGCCATTATTATTTTTGCGGAAATCACACCCAAAGTAATAGGCGCAGCACATCCTGAAAAAGTGGCACTGCCAGCCAGTTTTTTACTCACCCCTTTCATGAAACTGTTTTCACCTGCGGTGTGGTTGATCAACCTGTTTGTCGCCCGCCTGATGAAAAGCCTTGGCCTGTCCGCCACTGCCGGCAACGACAACAATGCATTGAACATGGAAGAGTTGCGTTCCATGGTGTTGGAGTCGGGTCACTTCCTGCCGCAAAAACCCAAATCCATTTTGCTCAATCTCATTGAACTCGAAGACCTCACGGTCGATGACATCATGACGCCGCGCTCAAAAATGGAATTCCTGAACAACACTCATTCGCTTGAGGTTCTCAGCCACCAAATTTCCACCGCACACCACAATAAACTGCCCATCATCAAGGGCGACTGGCGAGATGTCGCCGGTATTTTGCATGTGCGCAGTGCCCTGTCCCTTTTTATGGCGCAGGAATTCGACGAGGAAAATCTGCAAAACATGCTGACCCCAGCCTATTTCATTCCGACCGGCACCTCAGCCTTGCAGCAATTGAATTTTTTTCAGGAAAACCGTGAGCGTCTCGGGTTGGTGGTGGACGAGTACGGCGAGGTCATGGGCTTGGTCACGCCGGAAGACATTCTTGAGCAACTGATCGGTGAGTTCACCTCGCGTGCGCCCTACTCAGAACATTTGGGATACAAAGAAGGCGAGACCGAACCGGGCGCTCTCAATGTGATTGTCGATGGCAGCCTGCCACTGCGAAAACTCAACCGCCTGTTTCAACTGGATCTGCCGCTGGATGGCCCGAAAACCCTCAATGGTCTGGTGTTGGAACACCTTCAGGAAATCCCCGAGGCGGGCACCAGCGTAAAAATCGGCGATGTGGTGATTGAGGTCGTGCAATCGGCCGATAAAAGTGTAAAAACCGCCCGACTGCACAAAGTCGGATCAAAGGCAAAAGCGAGAACCCCATGAACCCAGAACAGGAAAACAGCCTGAGTTCCGGCCTGCTGCGCGCACTGGTCAATGCCCATCAGATCACGCTTGAAATGGCCAACCTCACCGAGCAAACCGCAAATGCCAAAGGTTTTTCGGTACATGACTGGATGCTGCAGCAAAACACCCTGAATTCGCCTCTGGCAGCCCGACTGACCGCGGAAATGTACAACACGCCATTGCTGGACCTTGACGCCATGGGGCAGGCCACCGTCGGCCAACTCACTGCGCAGCAGATCACACAGATTCACAGCCTCGGGGCCTTGCCGTTACAGGTTCGAGCAGACCGCATTGCAGTGGCCATGGCAGACCCCTGCGATCTGATGCGCCTGCAGAATATTGGGCGCATCACTGGTCTGAAACCCTTCGCTGTGGTGGTTGAGGCAGACAAACTCGCGCTGCGTTTGCGCGCATGTCAGCACGTCCCGGCAAGCAGCGACTCAACTGAGTCGCTTGGCGCTGACATACCGCAGAACGACACGGCAGCCGCCACGCGTTTCCTGCAAAAATATCTGCTGCAAGCCTTGGTAGACGGTGCCTCTGAAGTGCATCTTGAACCCCAGGGCACTGCTTACCGCTTGCGCTCCAGAAGTACTCAGGGCATGAAATTGCTGGCGGAACTGCCCAATGCCGCCGGTGAGAACATCAATGACATGTTGGAAAATCAACCCTGCTTTGAACTCAATACAAAAACTGCTGAACCTGTGATCTTCGATGTCCTCAGTGTTCAAAGCCAGCATGGGATGCGGCGGGTTTTGCGTCGCAGCGTCACCCTCTTGGTGCTACCCACACTGGAAGAACTCGGCTTCAACAGCATTGAAATCAATACGGCGCGTACGTTTCTCAAGCAGACAGAAGGTCGGATCTGCGCCGTCAGCGCCAATGACACCGCCCGGCAGGTTCGCACCTTGTATGCCCTGGCCTCTGAACTGGATGCGCAATGCCTGAACATCTTCAGTCTCGAGTCCCCCATTGCAGGGACGCTGAGCGGGTGCACTCAAATCACAATGCAATCTTTAGACTCGTCAATCAACGACGAATTGCTGACCCTGTGTCTGCAACAGTCGCCAGACATCCTGATGATCAACGCACCTGAAAAATACCTCTCCGCAGCGGGCATGCAAAAGGCGCTGGCTTGGGCTTGCCTGCCGGGTCACTGCCTGCTGCTGGGAGTGCAAAATGCACTGCAAACCCGTTTCCCCACAGAGGCTCACCGCTTGAAGCTGCACATCACAGATCCGACGCAAAACAAACCGGTGGAAATGATCCAGCATGCAGGCGAACATGACTGAATCGTCTGATGTGCTGGCGTGGTGTTTCTGGATGGGTTTGCTTGGCCTGTGCATGGGCTCTTATTTAAACGCCTTTGCAATGCGCCACCCGAAGCGGCTCAAAAACCAATGGGATCAAGAGGTCGCCGAATACCTGGAGCGCACGCCGGAATCATTGGGCCTGTCTGCCCAACCGCAAGGCGCCTGGTTCAAGCAACGCTCCGCCTGCCCTGTCTGTCACACGCAGCTGACATGGTGGCAACTCATTCCAGTGTTGGGATATGTGTTGCTCAGGGGCCGTTGCCACCACTGCAAAACCCCCATCAGCCTGCGCTATCCGCTGGTGGAACTGGTGACGGCAGGACTTTTCGCAGGCATTGCACACATGACGGCACCGGGCTGGCATGCGCTGGCGCTGACAGGACTGGTCAGTACCCTCATTGCACTGGCGCTTATCGACCTCGACAGCCTGCTACTGCCCGATGACCTCACCTTGCCGTTGATGTGGGCAGGCCTCATTTACAACGCCTTGAGCGGCCATGTCACACTTTCAGACAGTCTTTGGGGCGCCATCGCAGGTTACCTATCGCTCTGGCTGGTCTATCAGATATTTTTCTTGCTGACCGGCAAAGAAGGCATGGGCTTTGGGGACTTCAAACTGTTGGCAGCGCTGGGCGCCTGGTTGGGCTGGCAGGTGTTGTTGCCGGTGGTGTTACTGGCCTCACTCAGCGGGGCAGTCATCGGCGTGGGTCTCATGGTTTTAAAAGGGCACGACCGACATCAACCCATTCCCTTTGGCCCTTACCTTGTCATTGGCGGCCTCATGGCCATTTACTGCCTCAAACCCGGATCCACACAATGGCTCAATCTGATCACCGTTTTGTAGTTGGCCTCACCGGCGGCATCGGCAGTGGAAAAACTGCCGTTTCAGATGCCTTGGGCAAATTGGGCGCTGACATCATTGACACCGACCGGATTGCACATCAGCTCACCGGTCCGCACGGCGCTGCCGTGGCTGCTGTTGTTGCAGCGTTTGGCTCGGAAGCGCGAACAGCCGAAGGCGCCATGAACCGGGACTTCATACGCCAGCGTGTGTTTGAACAACCGCAAGAACGTCAGCGTCTGGAAGCCATTTTGCATCCGCTCATTCGCGAAGAGGCCCAATACCAACTGCAACAGGCAAGGGTTGCTACAGCGTCTTGGTGATTCCCCTGTT